>CAXBDA010000004.1:0-87481 GCA_963974595.1 uncultured Oleiphilus sp.
CGGTTCCCGTTGAAGAGGTGCGCATTATATAGAGATCAGCTCACACGTCAATAGTTTTTATAATTTTTATTTTAGCTTGTTTTTATAAGCCTAATTCTCTTGATTTTCTTCTTACCAGACTGCAGCAATATAAAACGCCCTTGGATCCGCAAGCGAATACTTGGATCATCAACTTTCTGGCCATCAATAAAGACAACACCACGACTTAGCGCATCTTTTGCTTGTGCAGCCTTTTGCACCAAACCAGCCATTCTGAGTACTGTTGCGATTGGCACCTCATCCTGATCACCAATATCAATATCCACCTCTTCAACATTTTCAGGCATCTCACCCAAGCCGACTCTATTTCCCGCTGACTTATGCGCACTATCAGCCTCTTCCTTGCCATGAAATCTTTCTATTATTTCTCGAGCAAATACATCTTTAACTTCTTGAGGATTTCTTCCAGCAAGCATCTCCGCCTTTAATACATTTATCTCTTCAATTGATTTAAAACTTAATAGCTCAAAATAACGCCATATCATTTCATCAGGTAATGACAGTAATTTTGCATACATTTTACCTGGTGCATCATTCACACCCACATAGTTATTTAAAGATTTGGACATTTTCTGCACACCATCCAAACCCTCAAGTAGAGGCAATGTAATTATTGTTTGTGACTCCATCCCTGCACTTTTTTGTAAAGTACGCCCCATAAGCAAATTAAACTTCTGGTCGGTACCACCCAGCTCAACATCCGCCCTCAAAGCAACAGAATCAAAACCCTGAACCAGCGGATAAAGGAACTCATGAATCGCAATTGACTGTTCACCTTTAAAGCGTTTACTAAAATCATCCCGCTCCAGCATACGCGCCACAGTATATTGACCAGCCAACTGAATCATTTCCGCAGCTGACATACGACTCATCCACTCGGAATTAAAAACGACCGTCGTCAACTTAGAATCCAGTATTTTAAATACCTGCTCTTTATAGGTTTCTGCATTTTGCTGAACCTGCTCTTTCGTAAGAGGAGGCCGAGTAGCACTTTTCCCAGTAGGGTCACCAATCATTCCAGTAAAATCACCGATCAAAAATAAAACCTCATGACCTAAATCCTGGAATTGCTTAAGTTTATTAATAAGCACTGTGTGCCCTAAATGAAGATCCGGGGCCGTTGGATCAAAGCCTGCCTTAATTCTTAATTTTTTCCCCGACTCAAGTTTTTTTACTAAACCCTCCTCGACAATTATCTCTTCAACACCCCGTTTAATTATTGCTAAAGCATCTTCAACCGACACCATTACACTCCACCTTTTCTTTATGCTCTATACACATTATGATTAATCGAATACTAAAATTTAGAAAAAGTATACCATTTTTAACAATTCTGTAAGCTTTTAGAACAAACATTCTCTTTGCTATACCTTTGCTAATCACTATACTTATTTAGCTAACACTTACATGACACTTTTAACAAACAGGTTTAATTTTGATTTACGCATTCCCTAAACAGCATATTTTTGCAGCTGCATTTATCGGCACGCTACTCATTCTTATCTTAGCACTGAGTCCAAGTTCAAATGTCAACGCCAAAAGAACACCTATCCAAATACAGCTACCCTCTTCTGCAGACTCAATAGCCTTAGAAAAAGCACAAGAAAAACCCACCTCAATAACCGAAAATAAAGAGACTTTAGAAACTGAAAACTGGCAGCTATTTCAAATTAAATCCGGCGACACGCTGTCAGATCTGTTCCTTAAAGCTGGTTTCAATGATAAAACCATGTATAGCGTATTATTCGACAACAAAGAGAACAAACTTCTAACACGAATTTTTCCTGGCGAAAGAATAGGCTTTTTATCAAATGACCATAATGAGCTTGAAAAAATAAAACTCATCCGCTCTCCCATTAAATCAATCATACTTGCCAAAAATGAATCAGAAAAGTTCAGCCATAAAATTGTAAACCGTGAACCCGAAATTCATATTTCTTATAGCGAAGGCATGATTGACAGCTCACTCTTTCTTGCAGGCCAAAAAGCCGGACTATCGGAATCACAAATTATGGAACTAGCGAACATTTTTGGCTGGGATATAGATTTTATATTAGATATCCGCCAAGGCGATCAGTTCAATTTAATATACGAAGAGCTATATCTAGATGGTGAGAAATATAAAAATGGAAAGATACTCGCTGCTAACTTTAACAATCAAGGCAAGAAGTTTTCAGCTGTTTTATATGAACAGGAAAATGGTGACTCAAACTACTTCACCCCAGACGGTGAAAGCATGCGCAAAGCTTTTATTCGAACGCCCGTTGACTTTGCTCGCATATCATCTCATTTCAACCTAAAAAGAAAGCACCCTATTTTGCACAAAATTCGTGCACATAAAGGCACGGATTATGCCGCCTCTTACGGCACGCCCATAAAAGCAACCGGTGATGGCAAAATCATTAATGCGAGAAATAAAGGCGGCTATGGTAGAGCCGTCATCATTCAACATGGCAGTAAAATTAGCACCCTGTATGCACATTTAAGCAAGTATGCTCGCGGCATTAAAGAGGGAAAACGCGTAAAACAAGGCCAAATTATTGGCTATATTGGTTCATCTGGCTTAGCATCCGGCCCCCACTTACATTATGAGTTTCGCGTAAATGGCGTACATAAAAACCCACTTAAAGTGAAACTACCTCATGCCAGCCCTATCCCCAAATCTCAGTTAGCACGCTTTAGGCTCTATACAGACAAGTATTTAGCGCAACTTGCAACATTTAATGAAAGCTATCAAGTAGCATCGATCCCTTAACATGCCTAAAGAATTATTCTTTGGCATCATGACCGGAACAAGCGCAGACGGCATCGATGTTGTTTTGTCATCCATGGCCAACACTACTATAGAGATCATTGACTCAGAAAGCATAGACTTCCCAGAAAGCATTAAAACTGAAATTAAAGCTCTATGCCTGCCTAGCAGCAATGAACTATTTAGAGCACACGCACTAGGCGTACAACTCAGTTTAATGTCTGCCAGAATAATCAATACCATCATGCAGAGAAACGCGCTCTGCGCTAACGACATCTTGGCTACCGGCTTTCATGGCCAAACAATAAGGCACCACCCAGACACTCAGCCTGCACTGTCTATACAAATAGGCTGCCCAAGCACGCTTGCCCACCACACAAGAATCAAAACAATCACTGACTTTAGGATGGCAGACATAGCCGCTGGCGGGCAAGGCGCGCCTTTAGTACCATCTTTTCATAGGGCGGCATTTCACTCATCCCATGAGAACAGACTCATTCTCAACATCGGCGGCATTTCTAACATCACCTTCCTCCCAGCAAACAAATATATTGAACCACGCGGCTTTGATACCGGCCCAGGAAATACTCTATTAGATGAGTGGATATATAAACACCACCAAAAAAATTATGATGCTGAGGGTCAATGGGCAAAAACAGGTGAAGTAATTCCTGAGCTGCTAGAGGACATGATGAGCGATCCGTACATCACAAAATCCCCCCCAAAAAGCACAGGTAAAGAGCACTTTAATTTGAACTGGCTGACACAACGACTAGAGCCACACTCAAAACCCAAACCAGAAGACATTCAACGCACACTTCTTGAGTTCACATGCATCAGCATATCTACAAGTGTAAAATCAATTATTGAAAACTCATATTTTAGCCAGGCATTTGGCTTATATCTTTGCGGCGGGGGAATCAATAATACTTTCCTAGTAGAGAGACTTTCCCTCCTGAACCCGAATATTACGATAAAAAGCACCTTAGATTTAGGCCTTCAGCCACAACTAGTTGAAGCTTGCGCATTCGCATGGCTTGCCAGCAGAACAAATGCTGGTTTGCACGGTAATTTGAAATCTGCCACTGGCGCTAGCGAAGATAAAATTCTAGGCGGGATATATCTGCCTTGAATGATTTTCACTTTTAAGCAACACCTTTCTTTAATAAATTCATCACCTTATAAGCATTCAAACCCATCATCACATTCGTTGTCATAACCCCCCCCATCAAGGCCCCACCTACACCCGCTGTGACAACATCAGACCCCGTAAGATACAAGTTTTTTATGGGGGTCTGAGGGTGCAGCCAGTCCTGCTTAAAACGATCAACTGTATGAGTTAAACCATAAATCTCACCTTCCATATTCCATTGAAACCACTGCGTCGATAGCGGAGTAGATAGCTCAGCAAAATCTAATTTATCTTTTAATTGTGGCATTTGCTTATATAGCGTTGCCATTAAGCGATCGAGTAGTTCTTTTTTCAGCGCCTCATAATCACTGCCACGCTTATTCCACGTAGAAGACTGCCACTTTTGAAACCACTCCGGCTTACAAGGCGCCACTATTTCGACTGTCGATTTATTGGGATAACGTTCATCCCATTCAGGATCTTTAGCTGAAGGAAAAGAGATATAAACCAAAGGCATATCTTCCCCCAAACTGGCATTAAATGCCTGAACGTTTTTGTCATGATCAAAACCTGGATATATCCAGAAATTCGTTTTAGGGATATTTAACTCAGCAGCACTACCTTTAAAGCCTGCATAAACACAAAGGTGAGACGACGACACTTCAACTTTTTTCAACTGTTCATCAAGCTTAAATTTCTTTTGAGTACTGACAGGCAATAGCTTTTCTACTGTTGGAAACAAACCGGCACAACTGACAATTTTATCTGCCGTAAGCTCATCCCCTTTATCTAACCTGACACCGTAAGCTTTATTGTTTTTAACTAGAATTTCTTTCACTCCCGCATAGGTGAAAACCTCACCTCCCGACTGTTGTATAATTGGAATAATTGTTTCTGCGATTTTAGCCGCGCCGCCAACAGGGTAACTACCACCAGACATATAATGTTTCGCCACCATAGCATGCATCATAAAAGATGATTGTTTAGGGGGAAGACCATAGTCCCCCCACTGCGCGGTCAATACACCAATCAACTCTTGATTACTAGTTAAGCCGCTCAAAACCTCATAAGTGGTTTTAAAGAAATAATCCGGAAGCAGCTTATGTCGAACTTTATTATAGAGCTGACCAACAAGCCTTGGTAAGGCCTGACCTGCAAAGAACCTCGGCACTAGAGAGCTAACCTTATATAACAGAGCTACGTAGTCATCAATGGCAACCTCCTCCCCTGGAAACTGTTTTTTAATCTCTGCCTTAAAGGCGTCCTTGCCCGCCAAATAATGGAATTTTTTATTACCAATAATAACGTCGTCGTAGGCGTCACCCATCGGTGCCCATTTTAACTCTCCGTCCGTAATGACATCGAAAATTCGTCTTAACATCGACCAAGACTTTTGCATTTCACCTACATAATGAACACCCACATCCCATTCATAACCATTTCTCTCGTATGCATGCGTATAACCACCGGCCGTATAGTGCTGTTCTAAGACACACACCTTTTTACCCAATTTCGATAGTAAAGCAGCATTACACAGACCACCGATACCCGAACCAATCACAATGACATCATACTGACTGTCAGCCTTTTTTTTACGAAAACGAGTACCTGTACGGACCATAGCCACTTCTCACCAAACTAAAAATAATGCAATTTTTTGCATAGAGGGGATCATTAAACGACATAGCTTTAAACTATGCAAGTTTTTGCATATTTAGTTTCCTTTCTTGTTATACTCAACAGATAAAGATTTTATGCTGAGCCATTAATGTCCCTAAAACACGCCATTCTCGTTTTACTTGAAACCGAACCAAGCAGTGGTTATGACCTGCTTAAGCAGTTTAAAAATAGCCTAGGTTACTTTTGGAATGCAAAACATCAACAGATATATCAACAACTTAAACACCTATCCAGCGAAGGCTTAATAGAGTGCAGACTGGAAAAACAGGCTGGGAAACCAGATAAGAAGGTATATAAGATCACGACAAGTGGCGTCACTGAGCTTTCATCCTGGTTAACTGAGCCAGTCAGCCCAAACAAAATAAATGATGCTCTTTTGGTAAAAATTTATGGTGGACACTTAACATTAAGCCGTAATTTACTTTCTGAGCTTGAAGATCATTTAATACTACATCAAACTACCCTACTTCAATTGAAAGAAATTGAACACAAGTACCTAAGCTTGTCGAAAAACTTACAGAAAAAATACCAACTACCTTACATAACACTAAGACGAGGCATTCTTGGCGAGGAAGCATGGCTGCAGTGGGCAAATGAAGCCATAAAAATGATCAAAAAATAAACAAAGCTTTTTCCCTAAAAACTGCGTATAATTTTGACCCCTTTCAAATACTATACAATTCTTTGAAATTACATTATTAATACAGGCGCATTATATGACTGACGTTGAGTCTCGTTTCGAGCACCTAGGACTTCCTGAAACAGTCCTTAAAGCTGTAAACGAATTAGGCTATGAAACACCCTCCCCTATTCAAGCCAAAGCAATCCCACCTATCCTCGAAGGCAGAGACATTTTAGGCCAAGCTCAAACTGGCACAGGAAAAACTGCTGCATTTGCTCTGCCGATCCTGGCAAACATTGATCCAAAGAGCAGAAAGACTCAAGTGCTCATTCTTGCGCCTACAAGAGAGTTAGCGATTCAAGTCGCTGAAGCGTGTCAAAGCTATGCAAAATATATCAAAGACTTTCATGTACTACCTATTTACGGTGGCCAGAGCTATATAAATCAGCTTCGTCAATTAAGCCGTGGCGCACAAATTGTGGTGGGAACACCTGGTCGAGTGATGGATCATATGCGCCGTAAAACACTCAGCTTGGATAACCTTAAGACCCTCGTATTAGATGAAGCTGATGAAATGCTTCGCATGGGCTTCATTGATGACGTCCAGTGGGTGCTTGAACATACCCCACCAAAAAGGCAAATCGCATTATTTTCTGCAACGATGCCTTCGGTCATCAAAAAAGTAGCTGAAAAACATCTTAATGACCCCGTACTCGTCAAGATAGAAACCACTACATCTACGGCCAAAACAATTCATCAGCGTTATTTAACGTCGACAGGCATCAACAAATTAGATGCGTTAACGCGTATTTTAGAAATTGAAGAATTTGATGGCATCATTGTTTTTGTAAGAACAAAAATAACAACGGAAGAATTAGCCTCAAAACTAAATGCTCGTGGCTTTTCAAGCTCAGCATTAAATGGTGATATCGCACAGGCAACAAGAGAAAAAACGGTAGCCAAACTGAAATCTGGTGAAATTGACATCCTTGTTGCCACTGACGTTGCTGCTCGCGGCCTTGATGTTGAACGAATCAGCCATGTTATCAATTATGACATCCCTTACGATACGGAAGCTTATGTTCACCGAATTGGCCGAACAGGTCGAGCCGGACGCTCAGGTGAAGCAATTCTATTTATAGCGCCTCGCGAAAAGCGCATGCTCAGCTCGATAGAGCGTGCAACCGGTCAAAAGATTGAGCGCATGGCTATTCCTAGCGCAACAGATATTAATCAGATCCGAGTTGGCCAGTTTAAAAAAAGCATTCTAGATAGATTAGAAAATAATAATATCTCTTTTTTCCAGGATATTATTGAAGAGCTAATCACTGATAGCCAAGCAGATCCAGTACGCATTGCGGCTGCCCTGGCTCATATAAGCAACGGCAATCGCCCTTTCTTACTTGACCCAAAGAGTGATAACAAAATAAACCGAGAAGAACGAGAAACCAGCAATCCCCGCGAACCTCGTGAACGTAAAGAACGCTCGAAAGCAAGCAAGACTCCACGCCCCTTAAAAGATCACCCAGACATTGCTCTAGTTCGATACCGAGTAGACGTAGGCTATAAACACGGTATCAAACCAGGAAATATCGTTGGTGCGATTGCAAACACAGCAGATCTAGATAGTGGTTATATCGGACAAATCGATATTTTTAACGACTTCAGTACCGTTGATTTACCTGCTGGCATGCCAGATTCAGTTGTATCACTACTTCAGGGCGCTCAAGTTGCAAATAGACCTATGAGCTTACGCCCGGTATCGGATAAAGATATTGAAAGCTCTGGCTCTGATGCACCGCCATCAAGAGGAAGAAACAGCCGAGGCAATGGAAGAAGTGCAAGCCGTGGCGATAGAAAAGATTCTAAACCCAGGGACAGACAATCAAAAGGAAAGTCTTTCAAAGAGAAAGACAACCAAAAGAACCCTAAAGGATCCTCCTCAGTCAAAAAACGCAGCGTAAAGCCTTAAACAAAAAAAGCCCTGAAATTTCAGGGCTTTTTTTATTCTAATGAAGTAAGAATACAGATTATTTACTGTTATCTATCATATACTGGATTGTCTGTTTAATCTCCTCATCAGAACAAGAAGCACATGTTCCACGAGGTGGCATAGCGTTTATACCTGAAATGGCATTGGCAGTTAATACATCTAAACCCTTTTCTAGTTTTGCAGTCCAAACTGCAGCATCGCCAAGCTTAGGAGCACCTAAAACGCCAGAGCCATGACAAGCGACACAAGAGCTATTGTAAATATCTGAGGCATCTTTAGGGCCAGAAACAGCGGTTGCCGAAGCTGAACCACAATCATCACCTTCAATACAGACATTGCCGACAGGCTTTAATCTTTGCGCAATAGACTGATCATTCATTGTTGCATTGACAGAAAAAACCAATACCATGCCCAGCAGTGCGGACATTAAAATCTTCGCAGTTTTATTCACTTATCACCTCATCATACATTCAGTTTTTATAACATTTGGCTGCATTATAGAGCATAACCAATAGTTCTCAAACAATATCCATTTTGTTATCAAGAATCTTGTCTGTTTTTTTAATTCCTTCGGAAATTGGACTAACAATACAAGAAAAATTCAGCATTCTATCATTAGAATATTTTTTCGAAAAAAAACTATGAATTAACTTTGTTGATTCCAAAAACCTTGACTACAATAAGTGTGAGTTTGTACTATTTTACCGGTCAGCCTTTGTACAATTTAGCCAAAGTAAGTCCATAAAGTGAAGTTCAAACAGCACTAGGGATACATGTTAACTCTTAGCAGTATCCATCAAAAGATAAATTAAAGGAAAAGGTTAGACGATGTCAGATAAACTTTCAGGAACCGTAAAGTGGTTCAACGAATCAAAAGGCTTTGGTTTTATTCAGCGCGAGAATGGTCCGGATTTATTCGTTCACTTTAGCAATATTCAAGGAGATGGATTTAAAACTCTGGCAGAAGGCCAAGCAGTCACATTTACCGAAGGCTCAGGCCAAAAAGGGCCACAAGCTGAAAACGTAATGCCTGCTTAAATATATTCCTTACCTCATTCAACTTGTTTGGATGAGGTATCTTTTCTTCTCTCCCCCTATTTTTCTATGTGGCAAAAAATTCTACTTTAACCATCTGATGACTTTTTTCAACGCACTATTCACCGTAAAAGCCGCTCGATTAAAACGGACTCGTATTTTTTGAAGCAGTGAATAGTCAATAATCCTTCTCTGATATAAATGCAAACTGACTGGGCCCCATACCTCCCACCACTTAATTGGGTTCATCCCCCTTCCAGTTTTACCTGTTTCTTTATTTAAAACCAAGACATTAAGTTTTACTCTATTCGACATAGGGTGGACAAGCGAAATGCCCTCGCCTTTAAAACCCATTTTCTTATAACGGCTTAAGTTTTCATCAGCACTGGCAACCATGACATATTGTTTACCCGCTGAAAGCCCCTCTCTATACATCGCCTCAAACACGCCATGAAGTACATCCGTATCTTGATAATATTTCTCAATACAAATACCTGTAATTTCCATTAACTCTTCATATTTTGGCAGCTTGGAAAACTCACTTTTGGGCAACAACTCATCCAATTCAAATGGTTTTTCACCTTGCTCACCAAAAACTAGCAAAGCACTTCCGATCACTCGTTCATTATGAAAGACAATTAAAATTCTGCCATAAGCATCTTGCTGCATAGCAAACTTAGCAATAGTGTCATCTTTTGCACAAAACCCTTGGCTTGCATATGCTTTTCTACGAAGCTTTAACACCGCCTCATACTCAGCCTGCGTTTCGACAAAACGGTATTGCACCAATGCTTGAATATGCTGGGCATTCAAACCTGCACGACTAATATCTCTTGGCGTTTTTTGCGCAAAGTGAAAGCAATGTTGGGATAATTCATTTTCAGAATGAAAAGGCAGCGTAGACGTTTCAATAAAACAACGTATTTTATTTAACTCAGTGAGTGATACGTTCGATACTCGGCCAATCACTGATTGTAAACCCGCAATAGAGGCTAGACTATATTCGACTTCCATCCCCTCGAACAAGGTAAATTCTGTCTGAATACCTGTCGCATAAAAGCCATTACGAGATAAGCTTTCTACCTCAAAATAACTATTTTGTTTATATACAAAGGGGTGAACGATCTGACCTTTTAAACTTTGTTCTGCATTTAAATGCACGGGATGATACGAAGCATGTTTGCTACTTTGCTCATGCTCGATAACCGCAGAAATCTTAATCTTCCCCTGCTTATTTTTTTGCTTATCTATTACCACACCTTTTATCAGATAATGCTGATAAATTAGCGGGCTTACCGAGACTTGAATACGTCCACCGACACTAAGATGATCGGCTTCCGTATCTTTTAAAGAAATGGCAAAGCCCAAGCTAGAAAAATCACTTAACTCTGCTCGAAAAGTTGAGCCCTCTATTGAAATGTAAGCTTGGAAACCATGCTTACCAAAAAGAGCTTGTCGTGCGACACGGCGGTCTTCACGATGAATAAATTGAGTTTTGTATTCCATAAATAAGAATGACTCTTTAGCCTACTGCTTGGGTTTTATTATTATCACGACTGGCTGTATTTTGTACAAAATAAACTATAATAACAACTCCCTTAAATCACCCATGACCTTTAATAACAAGCTTGTGAAGCGAGCACCATCCGCCCCATTCACTGCACGATGATCATAAGACAGGGATAGAGGTAGCATTAAGCGCGCTTCGAAGTTGTTTCCATTCACATAAGCAGGTTTCATTTGTGCTTTCGACACCCCTAGAATAGCAACCTCCGGACTATTTACGATAGGGGTAAAATTTGTTCCGCCGATGGCCCCGAGGCTAGACACAGTAAAACAGCCACCTTGCATTTCTGCAGGACTTAATTTCTTTTCTTTGGCTCGACTGGCTAAATCCTGACACTCTGCTGCCAAACTCCAAATACTCTTTTTATCAACATCCTTAATAACAGGAACGAACAAACCATGAGGTGTATCAACCGCGAAGCCAATATGTATGAAATGCTTTTGGATAAGCTGTTTTTGCGCTAAGTCTAACGACACATTAAATTGCGGCAGCGTTTTAAGAACATAAGCACAGGCTTTAAGTATAAAAGCAATCGGTGTTAACTTAAGTCCTCGAGACTCAGCCACAGACTTTTGGCTTTTCCTAAATGCTTCCATATCTGTAATGTCAACTTCATCGAATTGAGTCACCTGTGGTACGCTCCAACTCCGCTGCATATTCTCAGCGGTTTTGTAGTGCACATTCGACATGCTCGACACACTTATTTCGCCATACTTAGAAAAATCAGGCAGCGCAATACTCGCCAGTATTGCGCTGCTAGAAGAAATCGCACCACTTTGTACCTGTTGAACTTGCGACTTGATATAAGCGCTCACATCTTCCACTAGAATACGTTCTTTAGGCCCGCTTGGTTTTACCCGGCCTAAATCAACACCATGCTCTCTAGAAAATTTTCTCACTGCAGGCCCTGCATGAACATTGGCATTTGTTACCAATATGCCTGAGTCACCCGCTTTTGATGAGCGTATTTTTTCTTGTTTTACGTCAAGCGGAACAAATGCATTATCACCTTTTCTTGCAGCGCTTTGAGCTTGGGCACTGTTGTTTGAAGGCTCAAGCACAACAGAATTAACGTCGAGCTCTGTAATTAAGTCGCCACTTGAATCACTTTCAGAATCGCTGCCCTTCGTATTTTTACTGCTCTCTTTTTCACCACTCTCTTTTTCAGAGTCAGATGATAGCTTTAATAGCGCGTCACCTTCTTTAACTTTATCACCCACGGAAATTGCTATTTCAAGCACTTTACCTGCTTTCGGAGAAGGTACTTCTACGGTGGCTTTATCTGACTCTAAGACAACGATCGTGTCATCAACCTCAATGCTGTCTCCAACTGAAACCGAAATTTCAATAACCTCTAACTCACCATCATTACCCGTTGCAGGAACTAATACATCTTCAGAATTCATTCAGATATCTCCTTTCAACGTTGCATTGCGCTTAGGCAATTTCGGTCAATATTATAGGTACGCATCGCATCGATGACTTGTTGAGCATCAATATCTCCCGCTAAACTGAGAGCATTTAACGCGGCGATTACAACATAATAACGGTCGACCTCGAAGAATTGACGTAATTTCTCTCGTGTATCACTTCGACCAAACCCATCTGTTCCCAGCACCGAATAATGTCCTGGAACATAGCCCCTAATTTGTTCCGCATACAAACGAATATAGTCTGATGATGCGACAACCGGGCCTTTTTTCTCGCTCAAACACTCACTGACAAATGCAGTTTTAGCTTTTTTCTCTGGATTCAACATATTCCATCGTGAACATTTTTGTCCGTCTCTTGCCAACTCATTAAAACTTGTGATACTCCAGACATCGCTATTGATCGAAAAATCATCTTTCAGAAGCTGTGCGGCTGCACGGATTTCATTCAAGATCGCCCCGCTGCCAAGTAGTTGAACGGATAAATTTTTACCTTTACCTTTTGCAGAGATAGATTCGAATAAATACATGCCTTTAAGGATATTTTTTTCTGAGCCTTCGACCAAGGGTGGCTGCTGGTACTGCTCATTCATAATGGTTAAATAGTAATAACCATCTTCATTTTCTTGGTACATCCTGCGCATACCATCCTGAATAATCACAGCAAGCTCACAAGCATAGGCAGGATCATAGGCAACACAGTTTGGAATAGTACTCGCCAATACATGACTATGGCCGTCCTGATGCTGCAAACCTTCACCATTTAATGTTGTCCTGCCACTGGTTCCGCCCACTAAAAAACCGCGCGAACGCATGTCGCCCGCAGCCCACGCTAAATCACCAATGCGCTGATAACCAAACATAGAATAAAAAATATAAAACGGTATAAGAGGAAAATCGTGTGTACTGTAAGATGTTGCACAGGCCATCCACGCTGCCATGGCACCGGCTTCGTTTATACCTTCCTCAAGAATTTGTCCTGCTTGATCTTCGCGGTAATACATTACCTGCTCTCGGTCATTCGGTATGTATTTTTGGCCTTCAGAGGTATAAATACCCAGTTGACGGAACATTCCCTCCATACCAAACGTGCGCGCTTCATCAGGTACGATAGGCACAATACGTTTACCGACACGTTTGTCTTTAGTGAGTGAGGATAAAATTCTGACAAAGGCCATGGTGGTCGAGATTTCTCTATCACCGCTGCCTTCTAGTTGATTAGTAAAAGAACTGAGCTCTGGCACAACCAGAGGCTGGCTTTGTTGACGCCGTTTCGGGTAAAACCCACCTAAAGCCTCACGACGCTTTTTCATGTACATTACTTCAGGGCTGTCTGCCGGTGGCCGATAAAATGGCACCGATTCAATATCATCATTACTAACCGGAACACCGAAGCGATCACGAAATGCTTTTAAACTTTCAACATCTAATTTCTTTAAAGAGTGTGTTGTATTGGTAGCTTCACCCGCCTTTCCAAATCCATAACCTTTAACTGTATGCGCTAAAATAACGGTTGGTTGGCCTTTATGATGAACAGCCTGATGATAAGCAGCATAAACCTTATAAGGGTCATGACCACCACGATTGAGCTGTTCGATATCCTCATCTGTCAAGTCATCAGCAATCTTAGCTAATTCTGGATACAAGCCAAAAAAGTGCTTTCGTGTATATGCTGCACCATTTGATTTAAAGTTCTGCATTTCACCATCAACAACTTCATCCATGGCTTTCTGCATAAAACCATCTTTATCTTTTTCAAATAAAGGATCCCATAAACGCCCCCAGACAACTTTAATGACGTTCCAGCCTGCGCCACGAAACACACCCTCCAGCTCTTGAATTATTTTACCGTTTCCCCTGACAGGCCCATCGAGTCTTTGAAGATTACAGTTAACCACAAAAATAAGATTATCTAGTTTTTCTCGCCCGGCTAGGGCAATAGAACCCAAGGTTTCTGGCTCATCCGTTTCACCATCGCCCACAAAACACCAGACTTTACGGTCTCGCGTTTCACTCAGCTCTCGGCTCTGAAGGTATTTCATTACATGCGCTTGATAGATTGCCTGAAGCGGGCCCAAGCCCATTGAAACAGTGGGAAACTGCCAGTAATCTGGCATTAACCAAGGGTGCGGATAGGAAGGTAAACCACCCCCATCGACTTCACTTCGAAATTTATTCATTTGGTCTTCGTTTAAGCGCCCTTCCAAAAAGGAACGTGCATAAACACCAGGAGAAGTATGGCCCTGAATATACACAAGATCAGCTTCACGCTGAGCATCACCACCATGAAAAAAATGATTAAAACCTACATCATACAAAGTGGCACTCGAGGAAAAAGAGGATATATGGCCACCTAACTCACCCGGCCGTTTATTCGCTCTTAACACCATCGCCATGGCATTCCAGCGGATTAACGAACGAATCCGCCTTTCCATGAATAAATCGCCAGGCATACGCGCCTCTTTATCGGGTGCAATAGTATTGCAATAAGGAGTCGTAACTGAATAAGGCAGTTCAGCGCCCAACTTACGGGCTTTTTCAGAAAGCCTGGTGAGTAAAAATCGTGCCCTATCAGCTCCTTCGTTGTGGATAACCGATTCGATTGCCTCTAACCATTCGCTTGTTTCAATTGGATCAGAATCATCCAACATAGAACGCTCCTTTAAAATATTATTATTTATATTCTAAAAGTTTAGACGCTATAGAGAATTAAGCTTAACTAATTAACTGACTTTCTTTATAAAGAAAGAAGAAAGCCCAAACAAAACGTGAATGTTATTTATATGCAAGTATTCTGTAATTCAAGTACAATTCCACTTACAGTTAACAAGCGTTCTCTGAACAAAACTTAAACCGCAATCCGTATTGGCACGATTATGATCAAAATCCTTTCGACTAACATTACCCAATTGTCTGCAATGACTATGCTGTCTTTCTCTGCGTTTGCAGTGCAACCTATGAGCGAATCTGATCTTGAAATCGTATCAATCACAACAGGCAATAATATCTTAAATATTTTTGGTGCAAGTCAGGCAGGCTTAAAAGTAGAAAATAAGACAAACAGCTTAAACAATTCATCTATTGGTACAAGAATCGAACTAGAACCAGAAAATTACGCTGAAGGTGAAGCCACTAACCCCATAGCATTAAATGAACTGCGTACAATCGAAGAAGATAGCGTCCAAAATATCCTCCAGCCTCAACAAGCTCTTATTTCAAATAACTCTCAGCGTACTGTTGTCAATTTGAACAAATCAACACAAGGCAATGCTTCTGTTTTTTCTACCAATAGTGAAATAAACTACAAAACCAATAACGTTAATCGTGATATGCAAGCATTAGATGATGGCGAAATTATCGTCTCAAGAGATTTACAAATTGATCTATTAAAGCTTGAAAATTTACGCGGTGACAACCGTGAAGGGAATCGATCGGCTGGCAACATTTACCTTTCTGACTGGAACTCCCGGGGTGATACCCGAATCATCTCAACGCAATAAATAGCTTATAAACTACCAAGCCAGAACAGTCTCTTTTAGCATCTCAACCTGGTCTGATATCGAGACAACACCCTTTCCATATCTGCGTAACAGGATTAAACCTTGTTTCTGGCCAAGTATAAAACCGACGATTTTATCACTTCGCGAATTTTAGTCATAAGTGCGATGCCTATTAAGCCCGGCAGACCAAAAAATCATCTTAAACAGAGGTGAACTAGCGCATGCCTTTGATCAAATGACTTAGAGCCAGCCTGTGAATTTTTGACGAATAACAGGCGAAAAAAAACAGGCTAAGCGGCCTGTTTTTAAACATATATTCAGAACTTAACGCGTCCCATATACCACCATGGTTTTGCCTTTAACTTGAACCAAACCTTGTTCTTCAAGTGTTTTTAAAACTCGCCCAACCATTTCTCTGGAGCAACCGACTATTCGGCCAATTTCTTGGCGTGTGATTTTTATCTGCATACCATCCGGGTGCGTCATGGCATCTGGCTCTTTACATAAATCGAGCAATGTTCGTGCTACACGGCCGGTTACATCTAAAAATGCTAAGTCGCCCACCTTGCGTGTGGTCTGACGAAGACGGCTCGCCATCTGCTCGCCAATAAAATACAAAATACGTAAATCTTGAGACGATATTTCTCTAAATTTGGTATAACTAATTTCTGCTACTTCACACTCGGACTTTGCTTTAACCCAAGCACTTCTAGAATCCATGTTATCAAACAGACCCATTTCACCGAAAAAGTCACCTGCGTTCAAATAAGCCATGATCATTTCACGACCATCATCATCTTCAATGATAACGGTGACAGAACCTTTAACAATGTAAAATAGAGAATCACTTTTGTCGCCGGCATAAATAATCGTACTTTTACTTGGATATTTACGTCGGTGACATTGCGATAGAAAGTAGTCTAAATGTTTTGTTTTACTTTCTATCGGTTTTAATATGCTAGACATGCTGTGTACCTTCTTATTTGCTTACTTGTCGTAAAGCGTTACTTCCTGTATTGAGTATCTGAAAAACCTAAAACCAACGCTGTTTTTCAAAAATCAGGCTGTAGCGTACTCTATTTTAAAACAAGCACAAAACGTTAAAACAAGATTTAGGCCGTCTAGACAGTTTCACTCAAAAAACCATCTAGCTAGCCCATATAAATATGAGCTTAGCCGAATAAAAATATTCTGCATTTAATTAGATTAGTGAGCCTAAAAAACAAGCCTTTTTTCAAACTAACTAATTGATCTTTTTAGAGTATAGTCCAAAAAATATAATCTACTGAATTATTCAATATGTATTTATGTTAATCTGCATATCAGTTCGTTAAAGACACATGACAATAGGATTCAAGGCACTATGAAAGTCACGATTAATTGGGGTGGAGAAGCTAAATTTTTAGGTACTTCGGGGTCGGGTCATACCCTTGTGATGGATGGTCCACCCGATCATGGTGGACAAAATCAAGGCCCACGCCCAATGGAAATGTTGTTACTAGGTTTGGGTGGCTGCACATCATTTGATGTCATGAGTATTTTGAAAAAATCTCGTCAGGATGTGACCGATTGTAGAGCAGAAATCGAAGCGGAACGTGCAGATGAAATACCCAGCGTGTTTACACATATCCGTATACATTTTGTTGTATCGGGCAATAAACTTAAAGCGAACTTAGTTGAGCGCGCGGTTTCACTGTCAGCAGAAAAATATTGTTCTGCCTCTATTATGCTAGAAAAAGCGGGCGTTCATATTAAACACAGTTTTGAAATTCAAAACACATAAAGAGCCTCTAAACCGACTCATTAAAAGTCGTACTTTGTTGACTCTTCAATAGTGGAGCCTTGAACGTAATCGACCTTCAAGTGCTTCATTTTTTGCAAACACACCGCACTATCAACCCCCGTAGCTAACACCTTTTTCCCTAGGTAATGGGCTATCTCTACGATGGAATCAGTGACCACCTCATCCTCATCCTCATCCTCTTCTTTACCCTCTTCATTACTTAAAGCACTAATAAATGCATCATCTATTTTGATCATATCAATAGGAAGTAACTTTAAATAAGAAAAAGGTGATCTCTCAGAACCAAAGTGATCCAGACAAAAACTATAAGCCATATTTTTAAGCTTATTCATTCTCATAACACTCAGCTCTATATCTTGTATCTGGAAACAGTCGTATAAATCAAAACAAATATCCGATGCGGTTAATTCACCGCTATGGCTTGCGGCAATTAGCTGCTCGATTATTTCGTCAGAATTTAATGCATAAGCACTAAGTTGCACCCTTATCTTTTCAAAACCAGTAAATAGCTGAGCCTGGTTTTTTTGAAGTTCAATCAAGGTTTTAATCCACCACTTGTCTAGCTGAAGCGAACACTCTTCATTTTCAGGTGAGTATGTTTCATTATCGCCCTGAACAGCACTGAATAAATTTAGATGTACAGACTCTTTCATGACCGTTTCATCTCGTTGTATTTCAGACACACGTTGACCCCATATCTGAAAGACTAAAGAATCAAATTCTTGTGCACTTGCTTCAGCATTGGCAGCTTTATCCAAGACTACAACTGGCGTAACAGCTTTCGGGACTAAAGCATCACTTAGATTTTCAGTTTCTTTATTTTGATCTTCAGCGGCTATTTCAGGAATGTCGCTGAAAGCTTCACTCGCATGCTTGATCATAGAGTCTGGATTATTAAAACCTAAATGAGCGCGGCTCTCACCGATAACAACCATCAAATTAAGCACCAAATTCTCGGGCTGCTGACATAAACCAATGAGCGCTTCCTGGGTTTTTAAACGGTAATTTGCACTTTCTTCGACAACATTAAAGATAACAAAATCAACGTCACTCACACGAGCTAAAATCATATCTGTCGAAGACAGGTCTTCTAGTGTTTTAACAACTTGCTTGGCAAAGCTCCCCGTCAATACAAGATCGTCACTTTCAGAATATCTAAAGCGTATAAATAACAAACTACACTCCGATGTGCGTTTGCCTTGTTTCATGAGCAAACGAACCTGCCGACAAAATTCTGTTTTATTAATCAAGCCCGTCTTCACATCATGACTGGATTCATAAGCAATTTTGTCATAAACATCTTTAACCATGTCATCCAGCCCTTGATTGACAATCGGTAATTCATAAGCTGAATCAACCGCGATGCGCCCATCTTTGAAGTAATTTGCTAATTTAAATAAGCCTAGTTCAATGACCTTTCTGCCTTGATGGTTCACAAATACAAATTTACTAAAGCCCTTTGCGACCCAGACTAAGCGCATATAGCTTGTATCATTTTCAGTTTTCTGAAAAGTAAGCCATGAACCCAATGGGATCGTTTTTATGTTTAGTATCCAATTCTTTAATGCCTGAGATGTATGTATATTGCGCTGGATGTGATCATCTTCACTTTCAGGCACTGAATGCTGTTGAGCTTGTTCGCTTAAATGCATGCCCTTAGGGGCATTGTGTATGAAAGCTTTTAAAGCATCACGCACCTTGAGTGATGCTTCGTTATTACCAGAAACCAGCTTTAAGCCTTCTTGGATCTTAGGTAAAATGACTTTGATATCGATTGGTATTCTAGGGTCATCACCATAGGCAATTAAACGATCAATCACCGAAAGCGCTTCTTGCCATTGTTCACTAATATCGCCAAACTTTATAAAGGTAAGGCTTAAATATTCTTTCCAACCCTCATTAATCAGCGTGACCACAGCAGAGGGTACGAACTTATGGGCAATTCTTTTATTGATCGCTGTCGCGACCGCTAAGCTGGCTTCTTCAACTTTATGCGTACCTTCGGCAGCCGCGGCAACACGTTCTACATTTTTAACATATAGATTATTTTGACGTTCGAGAAGCTCATCTAATTCAGTCAGGACACTATCAAATATAGCGGTATCATGTTCAAAGCCTTCGGCAATTTTATGCACTAAGTCTGATACTTTTTCTCGGTTCGCAGGATTCAGTTTTGAGCCTTTTGCACCTAATTGGGCAATGCGATTCATGACCGCCCGTACTGAGCTTTGTTGATCTTCAAAAAAACGCTCATCCTTAAGCAACACTTTTAACACAGGTACTTCTAGTTTTAATAAGTATTGCTTCGCTTCTGAACTAATTCGTGGATTACTTCGCATACTCAGGAAGAAACGATCAACCACATCAATAGCGGCTTTTTTACCTTCATCGATCGCTTTTTCATCATCCGCATCAGGCAAATGATCTTGAACCCTTTCAATCAATCTTCTTGGCGCTTCATTCCAGTCTATATCGCTGCTACTTGCCTGAAGTACTGCAAGACCTTCTTCAAACTCAAAAGGCGAATAGGTTTCTTTTGCCTCGACAGTACTGGCATCAATGTTTGATGAATCCTGGCCTCTTAAGCTGCGTAGTAAATTGCTAATATTACTTAGCGCTGACTGAGCAACTTGCTGATTTTCAGAAAATGTGGTGGCCGATGCAGAGTCTCCCGGCATTGAAGAAAATGGCGGTAAGGTAAATGCTTGAGATTGCTGATTTATCAATTCATTTACATTATCAGAAGCACTGGAAGATGATTCAGCTCCAGCAGTTATATTACCGTGGTTGCTTGGCGCTTTGGTTGTTGACGATAAACGACCTTGCTGGTCTATTGATGAGACAACCTTTTTGGGTTCTATATCAGTATTTTTGCGTTTTAGCTTAGCCATCCTGGTTTGTTTAATGTTTAATTTAGGCAAAATATTGTGCCGAATTAAAATGGCATTCAAGCCTTCATATAGCCCATTCAACAAGATCATGACCTTATGTTCAAATACTCTGAAGATTAGCTTTTCAGTCGCACTATCGACAATGAGAGCTTGAACAACTGGCTGAAATGAACTAACTAAAAGTGCAGGGCCAAAGACACTTTGATGATGGCGTTTATCACCGACACCAAGAGCATCGAGGCGAAGCTTTAAAGGCATTAGTAAGGATTGGTAATCTGCTTCACAGCGCATCACTAAAACCCGTGACACTAACCAATCTTCAAACTCATGTTTATCGATCACCGAAAGCCGGCCATTCATCGCTTTACGTTTTTCCAAGAGCGAAGTAAATGCCGCCACGGGGTCATCAACCGCTTGCATCACGCTTTTTTGCAAACGACTCTGGCCTTGCTTCACCTTTTCGGCCAATGCCATATAAGCATTCGCTGCTTGGTCATTATTTGCTTTAACGGCCTCAGAACGTAGCTCTTCTTCAAGTGCGCCCCAAAAATCTTCGAGCAGAGGACCAAAAATTGTATGTATATATTGGATGCATTCACTTAAAATACTCTGTACAGACAAGCTATGATCAGCTGATAAGCCCGTATTTACTGACAAATTAACGAGAGACTGAACAGCCTGATCATAGCGTTTAATGAAACGCAGGCCACACGCGCCTTGAATATGGTGTACTACCTCAGCATTGATGGAATAAGCCTGACCTTGATCACCCGTAAAACTGAGTTCTATGACTAAATTCCTCTCTTCAATATCTGGAAAAACCGCCTGCCTAATAGACGATTCCGACATAAACTTTATAAACATACCATCCAAACAAAAGTCTGCTATAACACAGTTCAGTGTGTCACCGTCTTCGGTCGTCATGACAGCATCATGATGTATTGGCCGTCTAAGACTAGATCGTCTTTCAGAATATTTATTCATATACAATGAGCGAAAACTTTTCGTCCTTTAGAGGCATAAATACTAAATATTTTTCATTAGTACTTTTGCATTGCGAGAGGTGTTGTAATTTTTATCACCCGGGAGCGTATCAGGTAAAACCTGCCCAAAACCACGTTCTTTAAACCACTGTTCTGTTTTTGTAGTTAATACAAATAACTTAGACAAATTTTGAGTCTTGGCTTTTTGTGTCACAGCTTCAAGAAGCCGGTCACCACGGCCCATTTTCCGGTAGTCCGGGTCGACCGCAAAACAAGATAACTCAGCAGAACCATCTTTTGGAAAGGGATATAAACCCACACAAGCAATAATCGCATTATCTCTTACTTCAACTAAGAAGTAGTCTAATTCTGTCTCTAGAAGTTCTTTTGAACGCCTGACAAGATAGCCTTGCTCTTCAAGAGGACGAATCAAGTTTAGAATACCGTTGGTATCTTCTAATTTAGCTAGCCGAATTTGGTCGAACTCATCAACGCTGACCATCGTGCCATGACCATCACGCGTAAATAACTCTTCTAATAAAGCGCCATCATGTGCATAACTGAGTAAATGTACTCGCCTAACACCTGATTGACAGGCATGGGCAGAAGCAAGTAGTTGGTTAATTTGAGACCGCTTTGCATCCTCTTGATCGTATTGTTTATCTTTGTCTTCAAAAGAGCAGTCCAAAGTCTCTACATATTGCAAGGCCTGCTTAACGGTTAATTGTTGAACAAGTACCCCGTCAATATCCTTTAGTCCACTATTACTACCAAAGAAAATCAGCTTTTCAGCACTTAATCGAATAGCCATTTCTGCTGCCAATGCTTCGTAACTCAGATTAAACACATCGCCTGCCATCGAATAACCCGTTGCAGGAATCAGTATGACAGACTGGTTTTGAAGGTGCTGCTGGATAGCAACGATATCTATTTTTCTCACCTGCCCCGTTAAACCCAAATCAACACCTTCGCTCACACCATAAGGTTTAGCCATCACAAAATTGCCACTCACAACATTTATTTTGGCCCCTTGCATGGGCGAATTAATCACCCCCATAGATAACTTTGCTTCAAGTTCAGAACGCAAGCGTCCATAGGCGGATAAAACAAAAGGCATCATCTCCTCACTCGTTATACGAAGTAGCTGATGATTTGCCAAGTGAAAGCGAGAGAGCACATTATTTTGTTTTAAGACATCTTCTATTTGAGGTCGAGCACCAAAAACGAGTACTAAACGAATTCCAAGACTATTTAACAGCGCAATATCATGGATCGTATTTTCTAGATTTCCATGCGCCAACGCTTCGCCACTCAAGGCAAGTACCATGATCTGGTTTCGCTGGGCATTTATATAAGGTGATGCATGACGAAACCAAGCAACCCATTCTTTTATATCAGTCATTTAAGAGCCATTTTTGAATATACTAACGTTTTCACTGGCATGCCATCTATTACTTCTCTTTGTTGAACCAGACCTCAAAGGTCTCTATCTTATTTAGCATGAGATGATAATGCACCTCACCTCCTGCTAAGTTTTGAATCAACACTAGGTTATATTCTGCTGTCTCCGTTAACAGCCCTTCGTAACGTTTACCATCTTGCATTACAACTCGAATCTTCTTATCAAGATACTCAGCAACACGTTCTAAACTCACGGTTCTGTAACCCGCTTTCTGTTTTGGCGTTTCTATTATTTTGGGTTCTGATGGTTTTTCAATCACAGGCGGGGGGAACAAGGTTGCGCTATCCAGATAGAGTTGAGGGTCTTCAACCGTATTTCCATTTAATACTAAATCAGCATCCAAATAACTAAATATTTCTTTGTCAACCAAGCTATTTAAGTCTGTTATACGAAGGCCTTCTTCCGCTGTTGTTGCTTCAAAAGAAATAGCGCCACCTTGCAAAAGGTAGTCTGAATACATTTTTATCAACGCTTCATTGACGAGAAACCCCCGAGAAAACATTGCATCTTTCCATTGAATAGCAGAAGTCATGCTAAAAACAGTACGGTTCTGTTGCCCGCGTTGATTACACAGAATATTTAAGCGTCGAAAGAAGCCTGCATCTTGGTATTCTAAGCTCAAAAAGTGCAATTTTAATTCGTCAAAGGCATTATTTTTGATCGCGCGCTGCAATGAGTGTGTCGGAAATTTAGCAGAAATGCTCATCTCACCTAATTCTTGCCCGTCTAAATCAATGGTTAGGGTTTCAAGCTTCTGATCGAGTTGCTCCAAGTCAATCTTCAAAGACATGTTGTGTTGCTGAATTCCCATTAACTCATATTCTTTAGCTGACAAGGCCGTATATTTCCCACAGCCATATAAATTAAAAGGCGTAAACCAAACGGGTGATAATTCAGTTGACAATAATTCTTTAAAGCTCTTTCCTGTTAGCTCTGTTTGAATATTCGATAAAGAAATTGTTTTAAGACCTGACAACTCACCTCTATTTAAAGCAGAGAGCCCGAAGAGCAAAGAAACATAGTCTGGATAGACGAAACTGACGTCATCGATAGCGAAGGTTTTTTTCATGGTGTAAGGCGTGATTTCTACATCTTCTAGTGAAACAACACCATTAAGAGAGGATGAAAGCCATTGATAGGTCAACAAAAAGTCATCAGCATACTGGTCTTTGAGCTGAGAAATAGCCTGGTATGCTGTAAACGCAATAAATGCCTTTGAGGCTAAGAGGATTAAAAGACCCAGCAATAAAATTTTTACTAACTTTTTTATCATGTAGTTAACAACCTAGCTCCAGAGAAATGGCTATTTCTGCTTAGTATTTCGAGTACTATATTTTCATATTGTTCAATTACTATAGCAAATTATTAGATAACTACTTTAACTTAAATAATTTAGGTCTAAGATAATAACTAAGTTGATTTTATTCTTAGCACATTTACCAGCGACACTCTAAACCATGAAACATACTGATGATGTTTCAAAAGCAATTTCACTTTTGAAACAAACCCTCCCTGAAATGAATAAACGTAATATTGCATCCATCCCGAGCAATTATGCACTTTGGTATGAATATGTCACAGGGGAGAATAAAAAATTAGTATCTACGATTAATGAGTTAGATGCTAAAAAAACACGCTTTACATCTGAGTTGTTACAGTCTTTATATAACGAATTTATTTCAGATGCACATGAAGCGGCCGTCAATAGACTAAGTATAAGTGTTAAAGAAATAATTCATGACTTTCTCGAAAAAGTAAGTAAAGAAGGCCAAGGATTAAGCGATTACGCACACACTTTGGCTTCATTTTCTTCTCAGGCAGAAAGCATAAGCCATTTAGACGACTTAAAAAACTTAGTTCATCACTTAATTTACGAGACCCAAAAACGTGAGGAAGCAACCCAAAGCATGCAAACTTCCTTGGAAAGCATGGCACTAGAAATGAAAAAGCTTCGCTCTGAAGTCGCTAAAATTAACTCTGAGGCAACAACAGACTCCTTGACGAAAGCAAACAATAGGCGAACGTTTGATGCTGAAATTGAAGCCCTTATCAATGCGAGCAAAGTAGAGTCGCAGGCCTTATGCTTAGTCTTAGTCGACATAGATCATTTTAAAGCATTCAATGAGAAATTTGGCCATAGTGTCGGTGATAAAGTACTCAGATTTGTTGCTTCGCTGGTGAAAAATAACACCAAAGGCAGTGACTCGGTAGCCCGCTACAGTGGTAAGCAATTTGCACTACTATTACCAGAAACAAATTTTGAGGGTGCTTTAATTGTTGCTGAAAATATTCGAGAAAAACTCGCGAAACAAACACTATCCGATAGCGCCAAAAAAATTGAGCTAGGCACTATTACAGCCTCTTTTGGTGTGGCAAGTTATGAGGCGAAAGAAAGCTCGGAGCAACTTATCCATAAAGCCGATACCGCCTTGAGGGATGCAAAGCAAGCTGGAAGAAATAAGGTTATAGGAAATAATCAGAAAAGCATTTCAACAAATGAAATTCATAGAACAGCTTTATAAAACATAACAGTGAAAGGCAGACTGTCTCACAAAACAAGCAGCCTGCTATTATAAATCTCTAATGCGCACATTAATCTCTAATACAGATTAATTGGTTATCAAAGTGCCTACACCTTCATCAGTGAAAATCTCTAACAATGTCGAGTGACTGACTCGCCCATCAATAATATGCGCGCTTTTTACACCATTATTTACGGCTTCTAAGGCACAAGTGATTTTTGGCAGCATTCCACCATAAATTGTGCCATCGGCAATCAACTTATTCACTTGATCAGTTGAGAGCCCCGTCAAGACCTTACCATTCTTATCTTGTAAACCTGCAATATTGGTCAACAAGATAAGCTTTTCTGCGTTTAACTCTTCTGCCACTTTACCCGCAACGATATCTGCATTGATATTGTATGAACGCCCATCTTTACCGACACCGATTGGGGCAATAACAGGAATAATGCCACCTTGTGTTAACATATGAATAACATCGGCATTTATTTTTTCAACCTGACCGACATGACCGATATCAATAATTTCACTACCTTGAAGTTCAGGAGAAGGTTTATCAACAATAAGTTGTTTTGCTGTAATCAGGTTCGCATCTTTCCCGGTTAAACCAATGGCTCTACCGCCATTTCTATTGATAAGCGTAACAATTTCTTTGTTGACCAGACCACCTAGAACCATTTCAACAACATCCATCGTCTGACTATCAGTGACACGCATGCCGTTCACAAAATGACTTTCGATCTTAAGACGTGCCAGCAGCTCACCGATCTGCGGGCCACCACCATGCACAATAATGGGGTTTATACCCACCAACTTCATAAGCACAACATCTCTTGCAAAGCTGTTTTTAAGTGCTTCATTTTCCATAGCGTTACCGCCATATTTAATAACTAAGGTGGCACCGGAAAAACGCTGAATATAGGGTAAAGCTTTATTTAAAACTGATGCGACTTGCTCAGCTGATTCTCTATTTAAACTCATATACTTTCGTGACTACCTTTTGAATAAACGTTAAAATTTTAAATCTAAGCTCGGCTCAATATCTTTCAAATGCATAATAAATTTGGATTTTATCTCTACTAAAGCCGCATCATCATCAGCCTCAAAGCGTAAAACCAAGGCTGGCATTGTATTTGATGCGCGGCATAAACCCCAACCATTGGGATAATCTATTCTTAAACCATCAATGGTGGATACATTCCCCCCCGTAAACTGTTCTTTACGGACGCATAGCTTGTCAATAATTGAGAATTTAGCTTCATCATCAACAGCGACAGTAATCTCAGGTGTACTAACATCTTCAGGGAACTCTGAAAACACTTCGTCAGACGTTTTGTCTTCGACACCTAAAATCTCTAACAAACGCGCCGCACTGTATAAACCGTCATCAAAACCAAACCATCGCTCTTTGAAAAAAATATGACCACTCATTTCTCCGGCAAGCAAGGCGCCTGTTTCTTGCATTTTTGACTTAATAAGCGAGTGACCTGACTTCCACATAACTGGCCGACCACCATAACTACTGATCAAACTATTTAATCGACGGGAGCACTTCACATCATAAATAATGTCTGCACCAGGGTTTCTGGATACAACATCTTTTGCAAATAACATCAATAAACGATCTGGCCAAATTATTTTACCGGTATTGGTTACAACACCAATTCGATCGCCGTCACCATCAAAGGCCAAACCAATATCGGCATTATGCTCTTTCACGGCAGCAATTAAATCTTGAAGATTTTCTGGCTGCCCTGGGTCGGGGTGATGGTTAGGGAAATTACCATCGATATCGCAATACAAGGGAATAACTTCGCAACCCAGCTCCTCTATTAGCTCGGGTGCAATGCCACCCGCAACACCATTACCGGCATCCAGAACGACTTTTAGGGGAGCTGCAACGGCAATGTCATTTAAAATAAGATCTAAATACTCTCGATCTATCGACTGCTCTGACCTTTCCCCTTGGCCAACAGCAAAGTCCTGCATAAGGATTCGGTTATATAGTTTTTGCACCGCCTCACCTGACAAGGTAGTGCCAGCAATCATCGTCTTGAGGCCATTATAATTACTCGGGTTATGGCTACCCGTAATCATCACACCACTGCCGGTTTCAAAATGATGCGTAGCAAAATAAAGAACCGGTGTAGGCACCTGCCCGATAATAATAACATTGACCCCCGTACTGAGAATGCCTGTTACTAATGATTCTGCATAGGCGGCGCTCGATAAGCGGCCATCATAACCAACACACAAGGTAGCTTGTCCTTGCGCTTGCGCTTCAGAGGCAATGGCCTTGCCCAATAATTCGACAATGGCTGAATTTAAGCTTTCATCAACGATCCCGCGAATGTCGTAAGCCCTAAAGATAGCTTGAGACACCTCAACATTTAAACTCACTTGCTCTTCAACAATAGCACCGGTTTCACCAAATAAATCATCTGACTCTTCGCTCGAGTCAATTGCATCAATATCAAATAAATCATCTTCAAATAAAGGCTCATCTTCAACACTAGCCATAGGCGAAGACAAGCTCTTAGGCTTAGCCGCTTTAGCTGCCTGACTCTTATACTTGGAAACAACTTGGCGAGCATTACTGACGATTGCATTTGCCATCGCGTACACCTCACCAAAATGAAAGTGATTGTTAAACGTAGAATCGCTATCAATCGCTTTTGAAACCATCTGCGCAGCTCGCTGCAAATCATTCTTCACCGAATTCATATTCACACGAAAAATAATTGCAAGCATCAGAGTTAATAACACTAAAACACTGACAAAGACTATCCATACCAAGGTTCGATCAGCAGGCTGGAATGACGTTTCTGATGGAACAAACTTCACACTAATACCAGGCAATGCAGTGGGTAAAATGATAGCGTTGTTACTTTGATCGTTACCTAAGCGGAGGATAGGCTGATTAATACCCTCAACGAGAACAGCCACACTGGCATCAAACTCTCTTTGATATCTCTGAAGCCTTGCTGTTAAGCCCGAAAGTTTAAAGACTGCTAATTGGAGCCCTTTCTCAATCACACCCTCGTTTTCTACAGCCGTCGCAGCGGCTATTTGAAAGTACCATTCTCCTTCTTGTAAGAACGCCTCAATATCGGTTTTCTCACCTTTTGCAACACGCCTCAATAAGTCCAAACTAGCGAAGCTAAAACCCTCCTCTTGCACTAATGGCTGATTGAGCTCTCCTATCGACAATAAATGCACTTCTTTTAATTCTGGTTTTATATCTGACAAGTTATTGTTTACTTGTCGACGACTAATAGAGGCATATTTTGACAAACCATCGACCCACTGGGCTTGCTCTTTAAAATAAGAGCTTACATCAATTTCCAATGCCTTTGCCTGGGTAGCACTTATTTGGCTTTGATAGTTAACATCAAGCGGCTTGAAGTAGAGAAGCTCTATCAAAAAATAACAAAGAACAAAACAAATAGCTGAAACCAATATGGGCTGAATTATCCAGGAATGTAAGGTTCGAGTTTTCGCTGCTTTTTGCTTATTTTTATTTTTATGGCTTTGAGTAGACTTAGAGTTTGTTTTTATCTCTGCATCACTTTGTTCAGAAGCTTTATTCTTTTTTCTGAATAATTTCATTCATCCTACCCCTATCGTTTTATCCGGCTTAAGCTCGACCCGTTGAACCGAACCCACCTTCACCTCGATGACTCTCTTTAAACTCTGAAACGATATCAAAACTAACCTGAACCACGGGTACGATGACCATCTGAGCGATTCGCTCACCCACTTCGATAGTGAAACTTTGTTTTCCACGATTCCAACAAGAAACCATCAACTGACCTTGATAATCGGAATCAATGAGCCCGACTAAATTCCCCAGCACAATACCATGTTTGTGCCCTAGACCTGAGCGCGGAAGCAGCATAGCCGCCCATTCCGGGTTAGCAATATAAACAGATAAGCCCGTTGGGATAAGTCTGGTTTCACCCGGTTCCAAATTGATATTTTCATCCAGACATGCTCTCAAATCCAACCCCGCAGAGCCTTGCGTGGCATATTCTGGCATTGGGATACTATTCCCTACTCGATCGTCTAAGATTTTTATTTGTACGGTTTTATTCATCATAGTGCTGTTTTTTCTCATTCCTTATTTAAGTGTTTAGGTAACGTTTGGCGATATAAGCAACAATTTCCTGCGCTAAGGCCTGCTTTTCCTGTAACGCTAACACTCTCTCATCATCACGGGTAATTAAGGTGACTTGATTAAAGTCACTATTAAAACCTTGCCCTGAGAGCGATACATCGTTTGCAACAATCATATCCAACTTCTTACGCTTCAGCTTATCCTTAGCGTAAGCATTTACATTCTGTGTTTCTGCCGCAAAACCAACCGTAAAAGGCCTATCTGTTCGGCTGGCAACAGACGCTACAATATCGGGGTTTTCCTCTAACCTGATGACTAATTCACTGACGCCTTGTGCTGTTTTTTTTATTTTTTGATCCGACATACTAATCGGACGATAGTCAGCTACCGCCGCACATGCAATAAAAATATCGCAAGACACATCAATGGCTTCATGCACTTTACCGTACATTTCAATGGCTGATTGAACATCAATAAAGTCAATGCCTGCTGTTTTTGATAACGCACACGGCCCTGTTACCACTTTTACATTCGCACCAAGAGAAGCGCAGGCCGCAGCTAAAGCATAGCCCATTTTCCCAGAACTATGATTTGAAATATACCTAACTGGGTCAATTGCCTCTCTGGTTGGGCCAGCCGTGATGACAACAGATTTACCCACTAATAATTTTGGCAACACATCCGCTTTATTGCTCTGAAAGAGTGTGGATATTTTCTCAATAATCACTTCTGGCTCTGGCAACCTCCCAGGACCATTATCACCGCACGCCTGAATTCCGTGATCGGGCTCTATGGTCACCAAAGAATCACTCAATAGGCTTTGAAGATGAGATAAGTTTTGCTGAGTTAGCGGATTTTTCCACATTGCCTGATTCATTGCAGGGACAATAACTACTTTGGCAGTGGTGGCAAGCAGAATGGTCGTCAACAAGTCATCAGCAAGGCCTGAAGCATATTTGGCGATAAAATTAGCCGTCGCTGGCGCAACGACCACCAAGTCTGGCCACTTAGCAAGTTCAATATGCCCCATACCTGCTTCAGCTTCAGGGTTCAATAAACTAGTATGGACCTCATTCCCTGAAAGGGCCTGCATGGTCAGCGGTGTAATGAACTCACGAGCACCTTGCGTCATCACAACACGAACAACAGCTCCAAGCTTAACCAAGTCACGGCACAGCCCTGCTACTTTATATGCTGCAACCCCCCCAGTTAACCCTAAGAGTATTTTTTTACCGCTAAAGAAATCACTCATATTAACTGAAGCCCCTCAAAATCCTGAAAAATTGACAATAGCATCCACGCTCATATTTTTCACCTCAAAATGAAGCTAATCATATAGGCTTTATTAACGACAAAAGGAGACAAGAAATAAACTAGAAGCATAAAAAAAGCCCCAGTAAATAAATACTAGGGCTTTTAAACATTACTGTCTTTATAAGAAAATCTTACAAAGCAGAAACGTTCTCAGCTTGAGGGCCTTTATTGCCCTGACCAACCGTGAATTCTACAGCCTGACCTTCAGCAAGAGTCTTAAAACCATCTGACTGAATAGCGCTGAAATGTACGAATACATCCGGGCCATTTTCTTGCTCAATGAAACCGAAACCTTTAGATTCGTTGAAAAACTTAACTTTACCTGTAACTCTATCTGACATAATCATATCCTGACTAAATAAACTAAACTATATAAATGCCGAAAAACTGGGTATAACTTATGCTTACAGAAAGAGCTCTATTACTAGGTATTCGAAATGCAGAACATAAAAAAATAGCCGGGCTTTAAAGGCTGAGCAGAGTATACTCGTATCAATTAAAAAATAAAACACTTTCGCACAAATAGTTTATTTTTTAATCAAACCTCCACACTAATTACGATTTTTCTATGAACAAACTTAAACGACATGAGATTTTCTCACGATTCAGGCACGATAATCCAAAACCAGAAACTGAATTAAATTATTCATCGCCTTTCGAGCTTCTTATTGCGGTCATTCTCTCAGCTCAAGCGACCGACAAAGGCGTCAATAAAGCGACCGACAAATTATTTCCTATCGCCAATACACCACAAATGATTTTTGACCTAGGCCTAGACACACTAAAGGAATACATTAAAACAATTGGCTTATTTAATGCTAAAGCCGAAAACATCATCAAAACCTGCAAATTATTAATAGACAAACACAACAGCCAAGTACCCGCAGACCGGGAGTCTTTGGAAGAACTTCCCGGAGTCGGCAGGAAAACAGCAAATGTTGTACTGAACACCGCATTTAATCAAGCCACGATGGCCGTAGATACCCATATTTTTAGAGTGGCAAATCGAACCAAAATAGCGACGGGAAAAAACGTTTTGGACGTCGAAAAAAATCTACTGAAATTTATACCAAAGGAGTTCCTGCTAGACGCGCATCACTGGCTAATCTTACACGGGCGATATATTTGCATCGCCAGAAAACCCAAATGCGGATCATGCCCAATTGAAGATCTTTGTGAATACAAAGATAAAATCACAGATTAAAACCAAAAAAAGGCTGCAAATGCAGCCTTTTTCAAAACACCTTATTTACACTCTAAAAAGCACCCGTAAATAGTGTTTCACCGTTCAAACCTTGCTTTTCCAAAATATCACGTAAACGCTTGAGCGCCTCTACCTGTATTTGTCTAACGCGCTCTCTGGTCAAGCCAATTTCTTTACCCACTTCTTCAAGCGTGCTCATTCTATAACCGCGCAGACCAAAGCGTCGTGATAAGACCTCTTGCTGCTTACCTGAAAGTTGATCCAGCCAACCATCAATACTTCCACGCAAATTACTTTCTTGAAGCAGTTCAGCAGGATCAGAAGCCGATTCATCAGCCACTGTATCTAACAGGGATTTATCGGTACTGCCGCCCATCGGCATGTCCACAGAAGTAACACGCTCATTAAGACCCAGCATACGCTTAACATCTGCAACTGGCTTATCTAAAAGATCTGCGATTTCTTCTGGTGATGGCTCATGATCCAGTTTCTGGGTTAGTTCACGCGCTGCACGCAAATACAAATTTAATTCTTTGACAACATGAATTGGCAGACGGATTGTCCGCGTCTGATTCATAATGGCACGTTCAATTGTCTGGCGAATCCACCAGGTAGCGTACGTTGAAAAACGGAAACCTCGCTCCGGATCAAACTTTTCAACAGCCCTGATAAGACCTAAGTTACCTTCTTCAATCAAATCTAATAACGTCAACCCACGATTCACATAGCGACGTGAAATTTTAACCACTAAGCGCAGATTACTTTCAATCATACGTTTACGGCCAGCCTCATCACCTTTCTGCGCTAAACGAGCAAAATAAACTTCTTCATCTGGAGATAGTAAGGGAGAAAAACCAATTTCGTTAAGGTACATTTGCGTTGCGTCTAATTGACGATACGCTGTTTGTCCTTCAGATATGCCAAGACTTGAAGCTTTCTTTGCTTTTCCTCTTCCTGCATAAATTGATGTGACAACTGAATCATCTTCAGCCTCGTTATCTACGGTATCAGTTGAAGCCTCTTCAGCCAAACCCGTACCGCCTTCAACTAAATCAAAATACATATCTCTTTCTGCTGACATCTGTCTTGCCTCGCTTTTTATTGTTTACTTTGCACACTTTTCACAAAGCAACCTAGCTGTTTATATTTCTTATCAAACCCCATCATGTGAGTATTTGATGCTACATCGGTTTGATCTTTACTTAGGAAGGTATTTAAGAGGATCAACAGGTTGACCATCTCTACGAATCTCAAAATGTAATTTTATTTGTTGTGATTCAGAACTACCCATCTCAGCAATTTTCTGCCCGATTTTTATTATTTGCCCTTCCTTAACAAGAATTTTGCGATTATGAGCGTAAGCACTTAAATAGCGTTCATTATGGTTAATAATGACCAAATTACCGTAGCCCAATAAACCGTTACCCGCATAGACAACCTCTCCGTCTGCCGCAGCGAATATTGGATCGCCGATCTGCCCAGCAATATCGATACCTTTATTAGGTACACCCCGGGCAAGTCCATCCACATTTCCAGAAGAACGTGAATAGTATTTGGCAATAATCGGGCCAAGATGAGGCCGCTTCCATTTTATATTTCTGAAGTTCTTGTATTTTTTATTTTTCGTTACAGCTTTACGTTCGCTTACAGTTTTTTTACTTCTTGTTACACTTCCCTTCTTAGGATTTTCATTCTTGCTGTGCTTTGTGCTTTTAGATCTATAACTAAGTGATTTCTCTAAACTAATTTTCTGGCCCGGCACAATAAGGTAAGGCGGCTTTAAATTGTTAGTCTCCGCTAACTCCCTTAACTCTCTACCGTATCGCCAGGCAATCTTATACAAGGTATCACCAGGCTGAACGACGTGCTGCCCAAAATACACAGGTGGGTTGAAGTTTTTATTGAGATAAATAGAAGATGAAGTACAAGATGATAGAGATAAAAAAACAAAGATACACAATGTTACATTGATTGATAATTGATCAGATCGACGCGTATGACATTTAGATTTTGAATGTTTTTTAATCAAAATGTCACACCTTTATATTCCAAAAATGACTATAAATTTATTTTATTATTCAATAAAGAATATCTACATCTAGAAAATTAATTAACTAATTTCGCTAAGCCCTTAATCTTTAATCATATTACTAATAATTATATTGCGCGAAGCTGTTACCTTATAAAATAAGTGATACCTCTGGTATCACAAAGCACGAACAGATAATTTTATTTTATTACCTATTTTTTATCCTTTCTTAGCGAAACTCGACAAGACACAAACAAGTACTACAGATAAAATAACACAACCAGACGCCAGAATTACCTGAGAGTCCGCCCCGCTCATTAATTCATAAGTGGACGGCATTATTGGTGACTCAGTCAGCGGCACCAACTCACCCTGACTACTTTCACGATAACTTAATACCTCTTTCCATGGCCAAATCTTAGGCATCGCACCTAACATAAAACCTATCAATACCGATAAAGTTAAGGACTTATATTTATCAAAAGCCCATGACAAAACATTTGCAATAGACAACAAGCCGACTAGACACCCTGCACAGAACAAACCAAGCGTTGACCACTCAAACTCTTTAATCGCCTCCAAAATCCAAGCATAACTACCTAGAATCACCAAAATAAAACTACCAGATATACCCGGGAGCACCATGGCACAAATAGCCAATACACCTGAGATAAATATCGTCACAGCATTTTTCTCAAGCGAAGCGGGAGAAACCTGAGTAATACTCCAAGCAAGTAAACCGGCTAGAAGCAATGCTATCACCAATGAAAATGTCCATTTATTGACATCTCTAGCGACAATAAAAATCGAAGCAAGAATTAGCCCAAAAAAGCCAGACCACAGAGGAATGGGGTACTGTACCATCATAAAACTAATGAGCTTTGCTAAGGATATGACACTTATTAAGATGCCTGAAAACAGGGTCACTAAAAAGATACAGTCAGATTCTTCGAGAAAACGCTTAGGCGTTTTGTGTTTTATAAAACCAAACAGGGATGGTAGGAAGTTTTTTAATGCATGGAGTAAGCGCTCATAAATACCTGTAATAAAGGCGACAGTCCCTCCGGAAACACCTGGCACAATGTCTGCCGCCCCCATTAACATCCCTTTTATTAATACCCAAATTTCAAACTTCACCTATTTTTCCTTACATAAAACACCAGAAAACCAACAGAGAGCGCACATTTAGCAAACTAAAAACTAACGAACTGTACCCGGTAGAAATGGCACAAACAGAGCTGGCTCAATGGTCTGCTGGTCAAAACTAGCACCCCGCCTGGTCACTATGGTCAGGCTTTGAGTGACATCACCCAAAGGCAAAATCATCTTACCCCCTTCTTTTAACTGTCTAATTAGCTCTTGTGGTATTTCTTTAGGCGCGGCCGTCATGATAATGGCATCGTATAAGCCTCTTTCTGGCCAGCCAATACCCCCGTCCGCATGACGGGTGTAAATATTTTTAAGCTTGAGCAAGGAAAAACGTTGAACCGCTTTCTTTAAAAGAGGGTTAATACGCTCCACACTGAAGACTTCATCGACCAACCGAGACAACACTGCGGCTTGATAACCAGACCCCGTCCCCAACTCTAAGACTCTTCGAGGCGCAGCCTCCAGCAATAATTCTGTCATTCTGGCTACGATATAAGGCTGGGAAATAGTTTGGTTATGTCCTATGGGAAGCGCAGTGTCTTCATAAGCACGATGCGACAAAGCTTCATCCAAAAAAATATGCCTTGGCATATCCGCCATCACTGACAAGACTTTTTCATTCGTAATACCGCCATCCCTTAGCCTTTGCACCAAACGTAAACGAGTTCGCTTGGACGTCATACCTATCCCTGCCAGATCAAGAGCCTGACTCACTGCTTTATTCCTCTAACCAAGTTTTCATTGAGTTCAGTACATCATATTGCGTCATATCGACATGAATAGGCGTTACTGATATGTAATTATTTGCGACGGCATGGAAGTCGGTCCCTTCCCCTGCATCATCGCCATCACCAGCAAGCGCTATCCAGAAACGCTGATGACCTCTTGGGTCTGACACTATGTGCGGGTCATGCCCTTTTGCTCTATGACCTAAACGAGTCACTTTCATACCTTTCAATTCATCATAAGGTATATCTGGCACATTTATATTTAAAACTGTCCGTTTCGGAAATTGATAGCCGACACTTCTCTTTAAGAAATCCAAAATGGCTAAGGCAGCAGTTTCGTAGAAAAAGTTTCCACGATTAACCAAAGAAACTGCAATCGCGGGTAATGACAAAAAACGGCCCTCTATCGCTGCTGCCACTGTCCCGGAATACAAGACATCATCACCTAAATTCTCATGGCTATTGATACCGGAGATAACCCGCTCAAACTCGGTATCACCATCATCCCCGTACTGACTCTGAAATAAACTGGACAAGCCTAAATGCACACTATCAGTAGGCGTCCCATCTATAGACAAAAAGCCCGATGACAAACGCGTAACCTTTAACGGCCGCCCCAAAGTTAATGATCCACTCGCACCGCTATGATCTCTATCTGGAGCAGCCACCCTTATATTGTGATGCGCTGATATAAGATCTGCCAACGTCGACAAACCTTCGGCATGAACACCGTCATCATTCGAAAGCAAAATTGTCATTTTAAACCCTTATCAGACCTTATTTCTCTGCACCTAAACCCACTTTATACTCAATAAATTCTGAGATAAGCGATGTTGCAAAACAGCCCGTTGGCAGCAAAAAAGATAAGCTCAGAACATTATTTTTGAGCTCCCAGCTTAGTTTTTCTGGCACGATGAAGTAAGGCCGCCTTTCTAAGCTTAAGCGATTTTTGTGGATCGCATCAGCAAACACCGGATAGTCTTTCAAGACTTCACGCTCTGAATCCGATAACTCATTTAAGCCTGGCGTTTCATCCCCATAAAGAGGACCTCCCAGGTTTTCGCTTAAGCAAGTTTTACCTTGTATATACTGCGCCAAGTTCAGATTATAAAGAAAAGAACGTGCTGCAGATAAATAAAATGACCTTTGCGAACGTGATGCCTTTATTTTCCCACTAAAAAAGCGCTCTCCACGCTCAAGATTCGCACCATGGATTCCAAAGCGCTGCGCACCAAAATAGTTTGGAAAGCCTGCTGCGGCGATCCTGCCCAACTCCTCTTCCACATACTGAGCAGATTCAAGAGCGCGCACTACTATGTTGAATTTATTCGACGAATGCTCACCTCTTCTTAATTTTTTGAGATGCCGGTCATGTTTCAAAATTTCAACGCCATCCAAGCCTAGCTCAGACCAAATCGGCTCAGGCTTATTCCCCAGATAAACACTAAACCACTGACGGGTCACTGCCCATCGATCTTTTAAACCGGAAAAGCCCACATCCATTAATCTTACGCTGGCAAATTGCGCAATTTTTTCGGCCACATACTCAGTATTTTGGCCTTGTTTTTCTAGCCATAACCAAACATGCTCACCTTCACCAGCCAAGTCAGGCCGTAAAATTTCTTCTACGTAAAAGTCTTCTACCCGCGTTTTAATAATACCTTTCGCTGGCGGCTTATGCGTCGCACGAGGGAAATTCAAATCAAACTGCGAGCTCATTGACTAACACCGGATAGATTAACACTAGAAAATACAGGCACTAGAATAACACTTGCCTGACAGGCAATTCCCTCTTTGCGACCGGTAAAACCAAGTTTTTCTGTGGTAGTTGCTTTTACGCCAACACACGCGCTATCCACTTGAACATCTTCTGCGATATTGACTTGCATCTGACGAATATAGGGTGCCATTTTGGGTGTTTGAGCAATAATCGTACTATCAATATTTCCGATTTGATAACCCTGATCGTCAATCAAAGACACCACAGCTTTTAATAGCGTACGGCTATTTGCACCTTGCCACTTTTCATCGGTATCCGGGAAATGCTTACCAATATCACCCAGCGCTAAAGCACCCAACAGGGCATCCATGATGGCATGCAATAATACGTCGCCATCAGAATGTGCGATTAAGCCCTTTTCATGAGGGATTTTTACACCGCCCAAGATAACAAATTCACCCTCACCAAAAGCATGTACGTCAAAACCTGTGCCTATTCTTGGAAACCTTAGTGTGTTGTTTTTCAATTTAGACTCATCCTGCCCAGTATGCCTATCTTGATTGATAGACCTTTGGGACCTCTTATTTCCAACTAAATACTCTTTTACCTTAACAAGATCAGCAGGCAAGGTTACTTTAACATTCTGCTCAAAACCATGAACCATAAAAGCGGATCGGCCAACTATTTCAAGCGCTGAGGCCTCATCAGTAACAATCAGGCCGCCATCATCACAATATTTCAGCGCATCTCGCAGATCGGCATAGCTAAAAATTTGTGGCGTCATGGCGCGCCACAAGCCTGTTCTATCAATGGTTTCTTTTATTTTGGGCAGACCTTTGGTATCTTCACCACTAACAATACGCTTCAGGGTATCAGAAACCGGCACACCCAAAACCAAACCTGAGTCTACTTGCTTAAGCTCTTCGATTAACAAATCAATCTCTTCTTTAGATAAACAAGGGCGAGCGGCATCATGCACCCACACCCAGTCTCTATCTTTGGCGGTGTCTGAAATAAACGCCAAGCCATTCAAAACCGTATCTGCTCGCTCTTTTCCACCCTGAAACACCTTAACGCCCTCTTTTAGATTGAGCCCATATTTTTCGAAATAAGTATCTTGTTGCGACAAGCCAACATGCACTTCATCAAACGCAGGATGATCTAAAAAGCAGCATAAGGTATGCTCTAAAATCGTTTTATTTTCAATCTGAAGATACTGCTTAGGTTTATCTGCTTGCATTCTAGAACCAATGCCTGCGGCCGGAATAATAACCCAAAATTTTGGAGGGAGGTGACTAGACATAAATAAGAAGGTATCAATTTATAAGAAGTTGCGACATTTAATGACTAGAAGTGACAATCATATAAAAACTTTCATTTTCTTTGATCATACCCAGATTAAAGCGCGCACGCTCTTCGATAGCAGCATAACCATTTTTTAAATCAAGAACTTCTTCATTTAAACGATTATTACGACTTTCAAGAAGCTTATTTTTCGCTATTTGCTGTTCAACCTTATCTTGCAGCATCCACACTTCGGAATAACTGCCGCTACCTATCCATAGTCGATATTGCAGACCAATAATAACCAAGAGCATCAGACTCCACACCAACTTCATATACACTGTGACCTTAAGGTAATTTTACATCGAACAACAAAATTAACAGTAACTCTAGTCCAGAAAACCATTTCCCGCTAAGCAATGCCTTAATATTAGAAATTTTTAATGCTAATTAAAACGACAAAAGCATCGAGGGAAAACCACGATGCTTTGCTTGTACATCAAAAAAAACTACTGCCCTTTAATTTCACTTCTTCCTTTATAAGGTGCTTTTGCACCTAGCTGCTCTTCGATGCGCAGCAAGCGGTTATACTTTGCAACTCTATCAGACCGACATAATGAGCCCGTTTTAATTTGGCCGGCACAGGTACCTACTGCAAGATCGGCTATCGTTGTATCTTCTGTTTCACCAGAGCGATGAGAAATAACGGCCGTATAACCTGCGTCTTTCGCCATTTTGATGGCATCCAAGGTTTCACTTAACGTACCAATTTGATTAAATTTAATCAGAATTGAATTAGCGATATTCTTTTCGATACCTTCTGACAGAATCTTGGTATTGGTGACAAAAAGATCATCACCCACTAACTGAACACGACTACCAAGCTTTTCAGTTTGATACTGCCAACCAGCCCAATCAGATTCATCTTGGCCATCTTCGATAGATACAATCGGATATTGATCGCATAATTCTGCCAAGTAATCACTAAAGCCTTCGGCCGTAAAGACCTTTCCTTCACCACTTAGATCATATTTACCATCTTTATAAAACTCTGAAGCAGCACAATCTAATGCCAGAGTAATATCTTTATTTAATTCGTAACCGGCTATCGCGACAGCTTCTTTGATGACGGCTAAGGCACCTGCATTTGAAGATAAATTAGGTGCAAAACCACCTTCATCACCAACGGCTGTATTCAAGCCTTTTACTTTTAAGACATTTTTTAGCGCATGGAAAATTTCTGCACCGGCTCTTAATGCTTCAGAAAATGTAGGCACGGAAACAGGCTGGATCATGAACTCTTGAATATCAACATTATTGTCAGCATGTTCACCACCGTTAATGATATTCATCATGGGCACAGGCATAGAGTACTGACCGGATGTACCGTTAATGTCAGCAATATGTGCATATAGTTCGACACCTTTCTCTTGCGCGGCTGCTTTTGCTGCAGCCAAAGAAACAGCCAAAATTGCATTTGCGCCCAGTTTTGCTTTATTTTCTGTGCCATCCAGATCAAGCATAATCTGATCAAGCGCACGCTGATCAGTAACATCTTTACCTTTTAAAGCATCACGAATTTCGCCATTAATACCCGCCACAGCCTTAAGTACACCTTTACCTAAATAACGTGCTTTATCGCCGTCTCTCAGTTCAAGTGCTTCACGCGAGCCAGTCGATGCACCTGAAGGCGCACATGCTGAACCAATAACTCCTGATGACAAAATTACATCTGCTTCGACAGTAGGATTACCACGTGAGTCGAGCACTTCACGACCCTTAATATCAACAATTGCTGTCATTTAACTAGCCTCCAATTATGAAATTTCTGCTAAGTTTAAAGCCTCAAAATAAACACTTTAAACGTTAAAATATCTAGGTTTATAAGGTATTTTAAGCGGTATCTAATGGTTTAAAACTCTTTACCAAATCATCGATCGCTTTAACTCTTGTCAAGAAAGGTTCTAACTGACTCAATCGTAAGGCACACGGGCCATCACATTTCGCATTTTCAGGATCAGGGTGCGCTTCCAAAAACAACCCAGCCAAACCTTGTGACATGCCCGCAAGCGCCAAATCGGTGACAGCTTCACGCCGCCCTCCCGCTGAATCAGTACGACCACCGGGCTGCTGAAGAGAGTGTGTCACATCAAAAAATACCGGGTAGTTGAATGTTTTCAATACGCCAAAACCCAGCATATCGACAACAAGGTTGTTGTAGCCAAAACTACTACCCCGTTCGCATAGGATGAGCTGATCATTGCCTGCTTCTTCACATTTTTTCAGAATATGTTGCATTTCTTGAGGTGCTAAAAACTGGGCTTTCTTTATGTTGATGACCGCCTGAGTCTTTGCCATTGCCTTAACCAAGTCTGTCTGGCGCGATAAGAAGGCGGGTAATTGAATAATATCGCAGACTTCAGCAACAGGCGCTGCTTGCCCGGGCTCATGAACATCGGTAATAATGGGGACATTAAATGTCTGCTTAATCTCTTCAAATATCCGAAGCCCTTCTTCCAAACCAGGGCCTCTAAAAGAATGAATTGATGACCGGTTTGCTTTATCAAAGGAAGCTTTAAAAACATAAGGAATATTTAACTTGGTACTTGTTTCTACATAAGCTTCAGCCACGCTCATGGCCAGATCTCGCGATTCAAGAACGTTCACACCACCAAACAAGACAAAGGGCAATTGATTACCAATTACCACATCACCGACTTGAATTATTTTCTGCGTCATTTAATCAATCTCAATATTTTATTCCGCGGATAAAGGACTTAGCTTTGCTGACTATTGATGACAGCCGCTTTAATAAAGCCTTCGAATAGACCATGGCCATCACGTGGCGTAGAGGTAAATTCTGGATGAAACTGGCAGGCAACAAACCAAGGATGATTTGGCACTTCAATCACCTCTACCAAAGAGTTGTCTTTGGATCGACCCGATATAATCAAGCCTGCATCTTCAAGTTTTGGTAGTAAATTATTGTTTACTTCATAACGATGACGATGGCGCTCCACAATCAAATTCTTGCCATAACACTCTTTGACTAAAGAGCCATCTTTTAAGTTACACTCTTGAGCCCCTAACCGCATCGTGCCACCAAGATCTGAACCGGCATCTCGCTGTTCTATATTACCCGTACTATCTTGCCATTCGGTTATTAGGCCTATCACAGGTTCTGAACAATCTTTTTTGAACTCTGTACTGTGTGCATTTTTCAAGCCTGCAACATGACGCGCATATTCAATAACCGCCACTTGCATCCCTAAGCAAATACCGAGATAAGGCACTTTATTTTCACGTGCAATTTTAACCGTTTGAATCTTGCCCTCAACACCACGATTACCAAAACCACCAGGCACTAAAATAGCATCGACATCGTCTAGGGCTGCGGTACCGCTATCGATAATGGTTTCAGAATCAATATACTTCATTTTGATTTTGGTACGTGTGCGTATGCCTGCATGCTTAATCGCTTCAATTAAGGACTTATAAGCATCCAGTAATTCCATATATTTACCGACCATCGCGATAGTCACTTCGCACTCTGGATTTGCCTCTGCTTCAACTACCTCATCCCATTCAGATAAATCTGCTTCAGGGCAATCCAAACCAAAACGTTCAACAACAATTTGATCGAGATTTTGTTTATGGAGCATACGCGGAATAAGATAAATGCTGGATGCATCTTGCAATGGAATAACAGCCCGTTCTTCTACGTTGGTAAACAAGGCTATTTTGCGACGAGAAGATACATCAATCTCATGATCTGAACGACAAACAAGGATATCAGGTTGAATACCGATCGAACGCATTTCTTTAACAGAATGCTGAGTCGGTTTTGTTTTAGTTTCACCGGCTGTTGCAATGTAAGGCACCAAAGTTAAATGCATAAACAAAGCACGCTGTGAGCCTACTTCAATTTTTAATTGACGAATGGCTTCCAGAAAAGGTTGTGATTCAATATCACCGACCGTACCACCAATTTCGACCAGAGCAACATCATAGCCTGTTGCACCTTCAACAATTCGACGCTTAATTTCATCGGTAATATGAGGAATGACCTGAACCGTCCCACCAAGGTAGTCACCTCGACGTTCTTTTCGAATCACATCTTCATAAACACGACCACTGGTAAAATTATTACGTTTCGTCATGGTGGTGCGAATAAAACGCTCATAGTGGCCTAGATCGAGATCTGTTTCTGCACCATCGTCTGTTACGAACACTTCACCATGTTGAAATGGGCTCATCGTACCCGGATCAACATTGATATAAGGGTCTAGTTTTAGCATAGTGACTTTAAGGCCACGCGCTTCCAAAATAGCAGCTAAGGATGCTGATGCAATGCCTTTCCCTAAGGAAGAAACAACACCACCGGTCACGAAGATAAAACGCGTCATGTAAATCCCGTCAGTTTCTCAGACTAAAAAAGAAAATCGCTTTTTAAATCAAGCAATTATAAGCTAATTTATTTAAATGGTTAGAAGGGGGAGATTTTCATCTCAAGATGGGTCGCCAGATTACCAGAAAGGCGGGATTCGCTCAATCGAAATGTAGACTCAACATTTATATTGATCAATATATAAACTAAAACAGCAAATGATCAATGCCATTCAAGCCTCTATGCTAGAATAACTAACGCGTCATTATAAATCTGGAGTCAAGTGTGCTGTTCTCTTCTAAAGCTATTCTATCTACAACGAATCATTTTTGCTTGCGAACACCTAAGCAGCTAAATCCTTCTTTTAACGCTATTATTCTTTCTTTCTTGTTATTGCTAAACAGCGTCGATACTCGCGCCCAGACACTGATCGTCAGCGTTGCCCCTTCGTACCCTATTCCTGTTAGCTTAAACGCTCCTGAAGAGATCAAATCTAGCACCAAAAAACTCAAATCAGAAAAAGACGTAAACGTAAAACCCACTGCACCAGCCTTTGAGAAAATACCCGATAAAGATGAAATTTGGTTTGATATATTTAAGCATATAGAAGAACAAACAGGCTTGAATATTCAATTCGAGCCAGCAAGCAGTCAATTAGATTTCGAGCTCAAGCTTGCCAAATCCTACTACGATTTAGCCGTCGTTAGCCCACTACAATTCAATGCTTTCAGGGAATCACCCGGCTATCAAGCACAAGTGAAAAGAAAATCCCAACCCATACGCGGCATTATTTTTGTCAAAAAAAATGGTGACATAAAAAGCTTTTCAGAACTTAGAAATGCGATCATTGCATTCCCCAACCCTTTAAATTTCGAATCGAGCATCGCCCCTAGAGAAAGCTTAAAGAGACTAAAATTCAATATCATTCCTCAGTTTTTACACTCGGAAAACGCGGTATATAAAGAGGTTATCAGCGAACAATATATTGCAGGTGCAGGGACACACGAAAACTTTTTAGCACAACCTATCGAGATCAGAAACAGCCTTAAAATTGTCTGGGACAGCCCTGGGTTTTCACCCCATGCACTTGTTGCCCACCCGAGAGTCGGTTTCTTATCCTTAGTAAAACTGAAAAGAGCCTTTGTCAACATGATAAAAAATCAAGATGCAAAGAGCTTATTACCATATATTTTTGTGGATAATGGCTTTGAAGTTGCTCGAGATAGCGACTGGGATGAAATTAAATTAATAGACCTTAACGCATTAAATGGCAGCGCTAAAAATACCATAACAAAATAAAATCATCACGAAATAACAGGAAAACCTAAGCTGATAGTTATTAAGCCATCCTCTGTTATTGCGTAGATAAGGTCACCACCAATGACTTTCATTGCTTTATAACAATAAGCAATGCCTAACTGAGTGCCCATAATATCTTTTAGCTCAACAGCCTTATTGACGCCACCTTTGTTTTTAGCGACATCTAGCGAATTATAACGAACCGCTAACCAATTCATTTCTTTAGCGGTGTTTGTCGAAATAACTATTTCAAAATCTATTGGGTATTGGGGCTGATACAGCGCGCTTTTAAGCAAGTTAAAGATAACGAAAATCAATAGCTTCTGATCGCCTTTAAACTCGAAGTTTTGGCCCATTTCGCAACTAACATAACTTCGCTCATCATCAATAAATACATACTCAGCCAAGGCTCGAGAGACCACAGCCTGAATGGAATAGATATCCACATGCTCTAGCTCAATTGGGGCATCATTAACCTGCCTTAAAATCATATCAATTGACTGCATGCCTCTGTCAATCGCCAACTGGGCCAGATTAGACTCGGCTCTGAGTTTGTTTGCAACGACATCGAGGCCCTGCTGCTCCGACGTTTTGGCATCATGAAACGAGCGGCTAATCGCATAAACCTCGGAAGCAAATACATTCATTTGGTCGAGAGGGCTTCTCATCTCGTGCGCCACCTCACAGGCCAATGTCTGCAAACTACGCATTTTATCTAACAAAAAAGCCTGCTGAACCCGGGATTCTTCGGTAATCGAATCAAGCCGTTCTATCAATAAAGTAAGTTTGGCACACAGCGTTTGAAGCATCAGTTGATCGGCATATTGAGTTTCATTTTGACTCACGACCAATAAAATAAGCCCTCTAAAATATCCATTCGCCATCAAAGGCAACGCAATCATCTCTCTCTGAGGCACTTGGTCGACCCATTCATAAGCCTGATCCAACTGCTCACTACTCATTAGGTCGACTATTTGGGAAGAACCCAGCCCCGGCTCATCTATATTTAAGCGCAAAGATGCCGGTAAACGGTCATGACGACGGCCATCTTTTGGGCTAAATAAAATACGCTGATAAGTACGCGCATCAACTTGCTGGCTGCGTTCAAAGTCACTCAGGGTTTCTTTTCTTAAACTTTGCACTAGAAGTGCCTGATCCAAGTACCAAGCATAATGATAAACAAACGATTGTTTTTCGAAAAAAGATCGAAGCAAAGGCAACATCGCTTCAAAATCTGGCGCTTCCTCCAGCTGTACAATAAGATTTTTAAAATAGCGGTCCTTCATCATTTTACGGCGCGTCAACATCGTATCAGATAAATATTGGACACGACTTTTCATGAGTGCATAAAGCTCACAGATCAATACCATCAACATGGACACAATCAAAATCTGAAAATTAGAGAACATTAAGTTATCAAAAAATGCACCCAATTTAATAACGCTCACAAGCACTGCAAAGATAATAATGTAAATGAGCACTCGGGCTGTAATCAGACTGAAGGTTTCAGGCAAATCTAATAAGTCATGACGCAATATGGCATAGGTCGCTATCAGCACAACAAACGCAACACTTAAAATCCCATAGGGCGGGAGAGGAATACCGAACTCCATAGCAAGCGAAGAGCCGGCACCCACAAACCCCACAAAAATAGTGCTTAGAAGGTAATATGTTTTTCTCTGCTGGGTCTGGCTTTGGGTCGCCCTAGCATAAACCAAAATATGCACGGCATGGCCAACCATTAACAAATAAAGTACCGGAAAGATATAAAACAAAGGCCCTGCATAAGGAAACCAGAAAATTGAAAACCTAAGCGCAGGGCTATGGAGAAAGTCCTCAGGAAAAATCAGAACCAATAAGAAATAAGCGAAACTCAGGCAATAATAAAGGCCGATAATTCTTTTATAATATCCGGCCTTCTGAATATAAACCACACAAAAATGAAACAACAAGGAAGGTAAGAAAATAATAATATAGTTAAGTGTACGCGCCAAGAAAAGCGCTTCATCCGGGGTATCAGCACTAAAACAGAGAAACAAAAAGAAAGTCCAAAAAGACAATAATAGGCAGATGAGACCCCATAATAATGCCTCACCCTGCCGTTTTGCGCACAGCGTTAAAATGGCACTTGCCGAGCTCATTAAGAAACAAACCAAGCTAATAAATGCAAAGCTATTCCATTCGGACACAAAATATCCCTATATATTATTCAAGACTTGATGACACAAGCAATAGTTGAACAAACTGTTATTACGTTTGCGGAAAATACCTACAAGCAGATACCAGCATAACATATATGGCCCTGCGGCTTCCTAGTTACTATGCCTAAAATGACTTACGACTCCAACAGCTTGATCCAAAGATAAACCATATTCTTCGATTAAATAATTTACTTCACGCTGCTCTGATTTTGTAATATGTAGATGAATAAGATGATGCTCTGCTTCGTGCGGAGTCGATTTTAGAGGTGCATTAAAACTTGATCGGCGAAACCGTGATTTCAAATTTCTTTCTTTTTCCTGCTCTCTAATTAACTGCACGAATGATGAAGCAAAAATACCAGCCGGCATGGCTGCAATACCTACACCACAGACCATCACGACCGAGCCAAAGATCTTACCCCCCACCGTAATAGGTGTGACATCTCCATACCCCACCGTCGTCAAGGTAACGAAGGCCCACCACATACTATGCGGAATACTGCCAAAGTTTTCTGGCTGAACATCACGCTCAAACACATAAATACCTGCGGCTGATAATACCATCAGGATCATCATGACCAAACCAGCAGCAAGCAATGTACGCTGATTTTCTTTATATACTTTCGCCAGCATGCTTAAAGAACTTGAATAGCGCGTCAATTTTAAAACGCGAACCATGGATATTAATTTTAAGATCCTAATATCTGAAAGCTGTTCGACGGGGAAAAAAATCCAAATAAGTAAGGGCAAACTTGATAGTGCATCAACCAACCCCATCGGTGAGCGAATATAACGCCAACGCTTTTGCCAAGCAGATAAATTCTGCTCATGAACCTGTTCGGCAGCAGCCCATATTCGCAAAAAATATTCAAGCGAAAAGAACATGGCAAAACCATAACTCGCATAAATTAGACCTCTTCCCATCAGGACAGACACCTCATTCATCGAGCTGAAAATAATCTCCAGAATATTTAAAACAATTAATAAAGCGATCAAGCCTGTTACAAACATCGACGGCCAATAGTTTGTGCTTGGTTCATTTAAACAGCAATACCACTTCATTCGGACTGAGTCTGACATATTTATTCTAATAATCTTATTAAACACTTAATAACTATAGCCATACAAAACGATTGAGCCAAGCAACAAACCAATGTCAATGGTCAATATTTAGCGTTTCATTCTTAGCTGATGTTTCTCAGGCATATCTTTCATTTGCAAACAGAAATGCCTGTAACCTTTTTTATAGCTTATTTTGGGTGAATAAATAAATTAACAACAAAAATGTCACAAACCAAAAACCTGACATTAACTTCCAGAAAATCAAGGTACTTGCGTTCTTTTTAACGACCGGATCTTCCTTTAAAAACTCAGGATTAGGTTGCAATAAGTCCTTCATGAATTGGTCAACCGTTCTATAACGCAGTTCAAGGTCAAATTCACACCCTTTCTTAAGCGCACCATCAAACCATTCCGGAATCACCAAATTATATTTACTCGCCTCACAGTAGCGTAACTGGTCGTAATCCAACGCACTTCTGCATTGCTCTATTTGCTCACCATAGGGTAAGTGGTGGGTAAACATTTCATAGGTAATCGTGGCTAAGGAATAGACATCACCCTGAATACCAGAATTGTGGCCACGCAGATATAGCGGGTCAGAATACCCTGCGGTACCCAATACACCTTCTGCCTGAATAGGCCTTATACACTCAGCCAGGCCGGCAACAAATACTGAGCCAAAATCCAAAATAAGCGCCTTTTCTTCTGGGGTTACAATGACATTACCTGGTTTTAAGTCTTGATGAATCGCCTCATTTTGATGGAAGGCGTTCAGCCCTTCTGCAATCTGTTTAACAATATTGATAGCGCGCTTTGGACTAGGCGGTTGATTGTCATTTATCCAATCAGCCAAACTGATGCCTTCAACAAATTCCATCAAATAATATAAAAAACTTCGGGTTCTATTCTGTCGAATTATCTTCACCACATTAGGGTGCTGAATACGAATACCAATCCATTCTTCTTGAATAAATTGATCTATATAAGAGGTATCTTCTTCGAAATTTATAGAGGGCGTTTTCATGGCAAATTGAGCACCGGTTTCAATATCCTGAACCAGATATAACTGGCTTCGACTTGAGGCGAATAGCTCTTTGATGACTTCATAACCATCTAACTTCAAGCCCGGATATAGCGCCGGAGGAAAAGGCAATCGCGTTAATTTAGCACTGTAGTCATCTAAGGATTCGTAGGGTAACTGCGCAATTTCTGCAACGACGGCACTAATATTATCATCGGACTCATCCTGCTTAGCCGCTAAAATAAGCTGTTCACAAATCACCTGCATAGGTTCATTCTGGGACATCATCTCAACTAGTTTTTCATGTGCAACAAAATCATGAACGCCATCACTGGTCAGTAATAAACGATCCCCCTCTTCAAGAGGAATGCGCCCATAGTCGAGATGCAAGCGATTATCCATACCAATAGCGCGCGTTAAAAAGCGTTTATCCTGGCCTAGAGAAGCCACATGATCTGTCGAATATTGCGTCAAGACATTATTTCGACACAGATAAATTCGACTATCACCGACATGAAAAAAATGTGCCGTACCGCCCTTTATTACTACCGAACTAAAGGTCGCCAAGTAACCTTTACTATCCGTACTAAATTCATGGCTTTTTCGGAAAAGTTTCAGATTTATTGTCGATAAGATTTGCTCACCTGATTTAGCAACAGACCAAGTATCCGGCGTTTGAAAGTATTCTTCAATAAACCTATCAACAGCGGTTCGACTGGCTTCTTTACCGGCTTCAGCTGAAGACACGCCATCAGCAAGCGATAAAGCAACGCCCTTATTTGAGAGCAAATAGCCGTCTTCAGGTATAAAAAAACCTGCTGCATCTTCATTGACCGGCTTTACACCTGCATCCGACTGGAATGCCGCATTTACTTTTAACACTTTCGACATAATAAAACCTATAAACCGCAAAACCTCATATTAAGCAGCTTAATATGAGGTTTGATTTGTCTTCGATGGATAGCTATCGCAGACGATTTAACAAGAGACTTATTTTAACCCACATCAATCATATGTACCGTACCATCTGGAAGCACTTCCGAGATTTGACCCTTTGGCTCATCCATTATCATGGCAATAAAGAATACAATAAGTGCTGAGGCTCCGATTACAATAAAGAAAGTACTGTAATCAACAAAACTTAATACCGTTAAATAGGTCACTGCCCCCACATTACCATACGCCCCTGTCATACCAGCTATTTGCCCTGTCATACGACGTTTAATAAGTGGAACTACAGCAAATACGGCACCCTCACCCGCTTGAACAAAAAACGAACAACACATGGTGGCAATCACCGCGACCGCAATCCACCAGGTTGAATCAACTTGGCCCAATACAAAGTAACCCCCAGCCAAACCACCAATTAAAATCATCAATGATTTTCTGCGGCCAAACTTATCTGAAAACCAACCACCAGTAGGGCGAGCCACCAGATTCATAAAGGCAAAGCCTGAAGCCAATAAGCCTGCCTGAACGGGTGTTAAGGTGTCGAATGTATCCAAAAAGAATAGTGGCAGCATGGAAACAACCGCTAACTCTGAACCAAAGGTAACAAAGTACGACCAATTTAATATGGCCACCTGCTTAAATGAATATTTGTCCAGCTCTTGAACACCGTGCGTTAAATTCTCTTTATTGACCTGCCAGATCTGACTCACCTGGAAGACAAAAAGTAGCGCCAATCCAACCCATAATACTATTGCCGCAGTATCCGTTAATAAACCCACACCCGCTGGCGATAGTTTCCAGGCTAGAACAGCTAAAGCAGCATACATGGGCACATTCATTGCTAAATAGAAGTAAAAGTCTTTCCAGCTTGTCACTTCAAGACCACCTGACCGCTTTGGTTTAAAGTAGGTAGAGCCTTTAGGCGTATCCCGGGCTACTTTGTAATAGAAAAAACCATATAAGCTAGCAATAACGCCTGTTGTTGCCAGAGCATAACGCCAGCCATTCTCGCCACCATACATTAATGCAAGTGTCGGCAAGGTCATCGCAGCAGCAGCAGAACCAAAGTTACCCCAACCGCCATAAATACCTTCTGCAATACCTACGCTCTTATGCGGGAACCATTCCCCCACCATACGAATACCAATAACAAAACCCGCACCCGTAAAGCCCATCAAAAAACGCATCAATGCAAGTTGTTCGTAGGTCTGCGCCAAGGCAAACACACAACAGATAATACCTGACACCACTAAAAGACTGCTGTAGGTTTTACGCGGACCAAATTTATCCACCAATATACCGATTACAATACGGGCAGGAATCGTTAAGGCGACATTCAATATCATCAGAGCTTTGACTTGCTGATTCGTCATATTGAATGCTTCTTTCATAAAGATGAGAAGCGGGGCGTGGTTGAACCAAACAACGAAGGTTAAGAAAAATGCAAACCAAGTATAATGCAAGGTCTTTATTTTAGGGTCGCTAAAAGCGATTAAGTTAATTTTGTGTTCTTGGGACATAACTACTCCTATCCAAAACGGGATTTAACGATATTCTGTCGCCACCATACCTAATATGGTATTGACGTATATCAAGTTTCAAAAACCCCTACTCATAGAGAAATGCACTTCATACCCACTTTAGCTAGAATCCAAATCCGGTTCACACTAGAAACGATCAAGCCAGATACCCTCTATTAGGTAGTTTTTTTTCATTGCCAGAATAAAAAGGGTTAGACAGCCCCTATCGTTTATTTTTTTTGATTTAATACACCCCTGAAGCAATTAATAGCTATTATTTTCAAGTGATGCATGTTTTATTCACTTAAGAGCATAAACATATTATGAACTTTGAATACCCTGGTGCATGGCGCGCGCTGAGCGCTGCAACTTTAGCGTTTGCCGCAAACTTTTCTGTTTGGACACTCTATGCAGTATTGGGTCTTGAGCTAAGAGAGACCCTGGATCTTAATGCGACTCAACTCGGACTTTTCTTTTCTGCACCGGTACTAACAGGCGCTTTAGGCCGAATTCCTGCAGGCTGGCTAAGCGAGTGTTACAACCCTAAAACAGTCTACCTGTGGCAAATGCTCCTTAGTGCCCCCCCACTGTTTCTATTACCTTATGTCGACAGCCTGATGGCATATATTTGGCTTGGCTTATGGATAGGTATTAGCGGCACATCTTTCACGATTGGCATTCGTTACGTGACCGACTGGTTCGAAACAAATCGCCAAGGCACGATTATGGGAATCTTTGGTGCTGGCAACACCGGCTCAGCTATCACCCTAATGCTAGCCCCCTTTATTGTGGACAACTGGGGGTGGAATAGCATTGGCCCTATTTATGGCATTGGCTTATTGCTCGTTGCCTTCTTTTTTATGCTGGTCGCTCCCAGCAGGCCGTACACACCGAGCATTCGACAAGACAAACTAACGATCATCCAAGCATTAAAACAAGGCCAGATTTGGCGCTTTGGGCTTTATTATTACTTTGTTTTTGGTAGTTTTTTAGCGCTCATTTTATGGCTGCCTCAGTATTATGCATCTGCCTACGAGTTAAATAACACTCAAGCGATGGCCTTTACGCTATTTTTTGTTGCGACATCCAGCATGGTGCGAGCACTTGGTGGCTGGTTTGCTGATAGATATGGCGGCCGAAGTGTTAATTGGACCGTCTTTTGGGTGTGCATTGTCTGTTTGTTTTTTATCTCATACCCACCAACAACGATGACGATTCATGGTATCAAACAAGATGTTGAGCTCACCGTAGAAATTAATGTCTGGGTATTTAGTGCCTTTATTTTTATAATTGGTATTGCGCAAGGCTTTGGCCGAGCCAGCATATATAAAACCATCCATGATTATTACCCTCAGCAAATGGGCTTAGTTGGCGGCATTGTCGCGGCTATAGGCGCATTAGGTGGCTGTACCCTCCCCATTGCCTTCGGGCTGGCTGAAGATTTTTTAGGCATATACAGCGCATGCTTTATGGTTTTATATGCGGTACTTGCCTGCTGCATGATGGTGATGTTTTTAGCCTTAAAGGAAGATCGCTTCCATAAGCGTGTTATAGCTGCCAACAATGATAATTTTTTAGAACGCGATTAAGTCCCCCGTTTAACTTTGTAAGCATTTAAGAGAATCACTATGGGCCATAATGTAAGCCAGAAAACCATTCCACTAAATATTGCTGTTTTGACAGTCTCAGACACACGTGATGAGAGCAATGATACCTCCGGTCAACTATTAGTAGAGCGCCTCAAAGACGCGGGGCATGTTCTGTCAGACAAGAAAATTGTAATTGACGATATCTATAAAATCAGAGCCCACTTATCTCATTGGATTGCTGATAATGATACTCACGTAGTATTGATTACAGGTGGAACCGGTTTTACCAGTAGAGATAGTACACCTGAGGCCGTTAGTCCCCTTTTGGATAAAACAGTAAATGGCTTTGGCGAACTATTTAGACAAATTTCACTTGATCAAATTGGCACCTCAACCATCCAGTCACGCGCTCTTGCGGGCATGGCAAATAAAACGCTTATATTCTGTTTACCAGGAAGTACAAATGCCTGTCGAACAGCCTGGGATGAAATTATTTCCTCTCAAGTTGACAGCCGTCAAGGACCATGCAACTTCGTACCACAGCTAAAGAATATAAACTTCGCAGCCTGCATTGATAGAGAAAAACGTAATTAATCAATTAGTTAGTCGTAACAGACCGTCACAAAAAAACAACAAAATTGCCATATCTATACAATATGAGGTATATTCATCTACCCCATATTAACAATTGTTCATATCTACATCAAAGCGTTAAATAGTTCACAAATCATGTGCTAACCCAGACATGGTGAATAGAAAGATACCTTTATAAAATAGGATATTGCTTATGAAAAACACCCTCGGTCTAACCATTTCAATGCTCGCACTTGGCCTTACATCAGCACTGCCATTGCAAGCAAGTGAATCTGCCAACACCATTACAGAAGCGCTAACAGGTGGCAAAGCAGATGTAGCATTACGATATAGAGCAGAGTATGTAGATCAAGATGGCCCTACTCGTGAAGCTAAAGCATCGACACTCAAGTCACGCATCACTTACAAAACACTACCCATTGAAGGCTTTTCTGCAACGTTTGAAATGGATAATGTCAGTGTTGTTTTTGATGACAACTACAATGACGGTTCCGGATTGGATAACGACCCGGAAGCGGTTGTAGCCGATGCAACCTATACAGAAATCAATCAAGGGTATTTAGATTATGCGGCAGGCAACACTATCGTCAGATATGGTCGCCAACGTATTTTGCTAGATAATGAACGTTTTGTCGGTGGCGTTGGCTGGCGTCAAAATGAACAAACCTATGACGCATTTTCTATCATCAATAACAGTCTGCCAGAAACCACAATCACCATTGCGAATGTTTACAACATTAATAGAATTGATGGTGGAAATATTGATGGTAATGATCATCAAATTTATCATCTTCTGAATGAAAGCATTAAAGGCCTGAAAGTAAGCGCCTATTATTATGACCTAAAAGGCCAAGCAGGCACTGCAATTGCTTCCAACTTAAGCACAATGGGCTTAAGAGTGAATGGAAAGACCCCTATAAATGACGACCTTTCTCTGCTTTACATAGCAGAATATGCTGAACAAGAAAAGGATGCCGCAGCACAGTATAATACAGAGTATTTGAATCTTGAAGCGGGCATCACACTCGCCGGTATCACTGCAAAATTAGCCTATGAGCTTCAAAGTTCAGATAATGGTAATACTGCATTTACAACGCCATTAGGTACCAACCATTCGTTCAATGGCTGGGCAGATCTGTTCCTTTCAACACCTAATACGGGTTTAGTAGATAGTGCTATCACGTTCTCGAGTGCACTTTTAGGCCCTAAAATTGCACTGACTTATCACCAGTTCGATTCTGATGTGAATAACATTGATTTTGGTAACGAAATTGATTTAGCGGTTAGCAAAAAATTTACAGAAAACTATTCGGGCTTATTTAAACTAGCCAAGTTCGATGGCAAAGCAGAAGGCGGCAAGCCTGACACCACTAAAGTCTGGTTACAGTTACAAGCTAAATTTTAAGCTGCCACGTTATATTAATCAGGTAACACTTATAGAGCATTTATGCTTATCAGGACTTGACCTATATTTGTTACCAGTGTGAGGGCCTTTTTCTGCCCTCGCTCTTTTTAAAAATATGCGCAAACCCATAAGGCTTTGCGCTATTTCTTTTATATTTAAGCGCATTTTTCTTGATGACTGCTAAGCTTAAACATGCACTTTATTTTGAAGTACATCTCTTTGTTCTGGGTGATTTTATCAACATAATGGCCTGAGAGTGATGCTTAGGAGTTTACTTAATGCTCAATGAAAACACACTACAAACGGTGATCGCTGCAAAAGTATCTGCAGAACTTTATCACGCGCAGGAAATCACTCGAAGTCTATCAATTTCATCCAAGAACTTACGTGTACTGGCGAAACGAATTGGAGAAAGCGCAGCCGGTCTAGCAGTACTGGCAACCTTTTACGACGAGTGCTCAAGAGAGTCTATTTCTCTAGCCGATCATGTCAGTGCAATGACGATTCAAACAGCTAATCGAGCCGTAAAAGAATGGCGATATAGTATATATGAAGAAAAATTAGAACAGGCTTGCAAAAAAATGGGGGATCGCCCTGCCCCTGAAAATATTATGGTAGTACTGAATGCGAAGCCAGAGCGAGAGATGCAAAGCAAAGAACATATGTCCCACTTTAACCGTGAATTACACGACTTGCTGATTTCCATGCAAAAGAATATTCGGAGTATTGCTGTTATCGCCGTAAATTCAAAAATCGAAGCACCCAGAACGGGCGTTCATAGCCCTGTTCTGCTCGATATGGCGCAAAATGTCGAAGAAATGATTAAACAAATACTCAAACATATCGATACTGCCTTAAAATTCCTCTCTAAAAATAAACAAATACTCTAGGAAGTCACATGAAGTCTGCCTCTATTTATAATGAAAAACATCAATGGGTCTATTTCGGGAGAGATCCTGAAAAACCAGAAAAAATAATTGATTCCAACCAATTTATGATTATCAATAATGATCAGGCCATCTTACTTGATCCAGGCGGTGTGGAACTATTTGCCCCCATGCTTAGCTCGGTCGTAAAATATATTCCACTTGAACAAATTACTCAGATTTTTGCTTCTCACCAAGACCCTGACATTATCTCTTCACTTGGTTTATGGGATCAGGTCATCCCAAAAGCGAAACTGCATGGCCCTTGGCTATGGGAGAGTTTTATTACTCATTTTGGTATGAATAACATTGAGTATATCCCCATCCCTGATGAAGGAAAAACTTTAGATGTTGGCGGTTTATCCTTGCAGCTCATACCGGCACATTACTTACATTCATCAGGCAACTTTAGTGTGTATGATCCTGTTTCGAAAATACTATTCTCTGGAGATATTGGCGCAGCATTAGAGCCTATTGATAGCCCGATGTATGTCGATAACTTTGAAGACCATATCCCAAAAATGAAACTTTTCCATCAACGCTGGATGCCATCCAATGCAGCAAAACAGGATTGGATTAAACGTGTAAGAAAGCTCGATATTGAAATGATGCTGCCACAACATGGCCGCATGTTTAAAGGTGAAAATGTCGGTAAATTTCTGGACTGGTTCGAGCACTTACAGGTAGGCTCCGCAATTTCCCTAAAAGAATGAAGGCAATATGAACAAAACTGAATTACTCTCTCCGGCTGGCTCACTAAAAAACATGGAATATGCATTCGCCTATGGCGCGGATGCTGTCTACGCAGGCCAGCCACGTTATAGCTTGCGGGTACGAGAAAATGAATTTAACCGAATAGAGAATATTGCCCAAGGCGTTCAACGTGCCCATGAGCTCGGTAAGCAATTCTACATCGCGTCTAATATCAGCCCACACAACGATAAAGTAAAAAGCTATTTGCGTGATATGGAAGAAGTGGTGGCGATGAAACCCGATGCGCTGATAATGTCTGATCCAGGCATTATCATGCTGGTAAGAGAAAAGTGGCCCGATTTACCGATTCATCTTTCTGTGCAAGCGAATGCTGTTAACTGGGCAACCGTTAAATTCTGGCAAAAACAAGGTTTAACGCGGGTTATTCTATCGCGTGAGCTATCTCTAGATGAAATTGCCGAAATCAAGCAGCGCTGCCCAGAAATGGAAATCGAAGTCTTTGTTCATGGCGCATTGTGTATTGCTTATTCGGGTCGCTGCTTACTTTCAGGTTATATGACGCACCGAGACTCAAACCAAGGCGCGTGTACTAATTCTTGTCGATGGAAGTATCAAACACATGAAGCTGAAAACAGCGCAGGAGGTGAAATTGTGCCGAGCCAGCCAGTATCGCACCTTGACCCGTCTTTAGAAAAGCTAGCATTTACAGCTTCTGCCAAATCACCATCCCAAGAATGGCCTCAAGAGCAGCTTTCACAACCTCATTTAGATGAAGATTTATCGAAAGTGTCGCCTTTGTATCTTCTACAAGAAAAAGGTCGTCCGGGTGAATTTATGCCTGCGTATGAAGATGAACACGGCACTTACATTATGAACTCTAAAGATTTAAGAGCGGTGCAACATGTTAAACGCTTAATCGATATAGGCGTTGAATCCCTGAAAATAGAAGGCCGCACCAAGTCATATTATTATGCTGCGAGAACCGCACAAGTTTATCGTCGAGCCATTGATGATGCACTAGCAGGCAGGGAATTTAATATGGCTCTCATGGATGACTTGGAAGGCATGGCTAATCGCGGTTTTACCGAAGGTTTTTATCGACGACATGTGCCTGATGAGTATCAAAACTACGAAACCGGTAATTCAAGATCGACAAAGCAGCTATTCGTAGCCGATATTGTTAATGCCAACATGGCTGAAAATACCTTAAGCCTAGAAGCGAAAAATAAGTTTGAAGTTGGCGACCACTTAACGCTGATGACCCCAAAAGGCAATATCGCCTTCAACGTAGCTCAGCTGAGAAACACGAAAAACCAACAAACTGTTGAGGCAGCTTTAGGCTCTGGTTATCTCGTTGATCTTGATATTCCAGAACTATCTCAACTGGGCCTATCACCCGATCAGCTAGCAAAAGGTTTGTTGGTTAAAGACCTTTAAAAACCTAGAAATTTCTACCCTTCTCGGCCTTTCCTTAACAGGGGGAAGGTGCTTAAAATGGGTTTTGACAGGACGAAATCTGATGACACAAAAGCATAAACACCCCGCCATTTTCAATTTGGGATTTAGAACATTTTTTGCGGGGGCCAGTATATTTTCATTTATTAGCATCGCTAGCTGGCTGATAATTTATGCCAACATGAACGGTGCATTCTCATCTAATGTTATTTTTTCCTTTTTTAACTTCAAAATACTTAGCCCTTTCCAGTGGCATGCTCATGAAATGATTTATGGCTACAGCCTAGCGGTAATTGCAGGTTTTTTACTCACCGCGGTAAAAAACTGGACAGGCATACAAACGATTCACGGCTACCCACTCGCCGTTCTTTTCAGTCTTTGGGCCTTGGCTCGTGTTACTTGGTTAGCCGGTGAACAATGGCTTTTGCTTGCCGCACTATTCGATTTAGCATTTATCATCGGGCTGATAATTGCTGTCGCTTCTCCCATTGTTGCCACTAAACAATGGCGCCAGATGGCGATACTCTCCAAACTATTTCTGCTGGCCTTTGGTAATTTCGCTTTTTATTTAGAGGCATTTTCCTACTTGGAAAACGGTATACATATCGCGCTCTATGGCGGGCTTTATCTGGTGATTGGTTTAATACTCACCATTGGCCGACGTATCATCCCGCTTTTCGTGCAAAATGGTGTAGCCTACGACGTCACTTTATTTAATTCCAAGTGGCTCGATATAGGCAGCTTAATTGGCTTGCTTGGCTTTTTTATTACAGAAGTTTTTCTATCAGCACCTTACTTATCCATCGTATTTGCCAGTTTGATGTTTGCTATTACGAGTATTCGCATTACGGGCTGGTATACCCATGGCATATGGTCTAACCCGCTACTTTGGTGTTTCTATGTTGCCCTGTTTTTTATCGACATGGGTTTCTTATTATTTATCCTGTCTTACTGGTTTGACATCTCACCATTTTTATCTGTGCATGCCTTTGCTTTCGGTGCCATAGGTGTCATCACTATGGGAATGATGGCACGTGTTTCCACAGGCCATACCGGGCGCAGTTTGAAAAACCTGCCAAAAAGCTTGTTACTTGCTTTACTAATACTATCTCTGGGTGCCTTTGTGAGAGTTTTCTTGCCTTTAATTGCGCCAAACTTTTACCCATCCTGGGTACTCTTGTCAGGACTTTTATGGCTTGGTGCCTTTGGTTTATTTTTATTCGTATTTTTACCCTACTGGATTCAACCTAGAGTGGATAAGAAATACGGTTAGAAACCTCACTATTCGGCGCATTTTAGGGCATAATATTCACTCAATTATTAGCTCTAAAAAGGTTTAGCATGAATTCATTGACTATTATTGCCCCAGACGACTGGCACTTACATTTTCGCGATGGTGACATGCTTCCTGAAACCGTCCCTGCCACTGCCCGTTGTTTCAAACGGGCGATAGTCATGCCAAATTTAGTACCCCCCATTGTTAATGCTGATATGGCCTTGGCTTACAAAAAACGAATTCTGGCGGCATCGCCTGAAGACTGTGATTTCACACCTTTAATGACTTTATACCTCACCAACAACACCAGCCCGAGTGATATACACGAAGCAATTACACACGGCATTACTGCTGCAAAACTTTACCCTGCTGGCGCAACAACTAACTCAGATGCGGCCGTTTCGACACTCGAGTCACTCTTCCCTGTATTTCAAACTATGTCTGATTCAGGCATGCCTTTGTTGATTCATGGCGAAGTCACCGATAGTTATATTGATATATTTGATCGCGAAAAAGAATTTATCGATCGTCATCTAAAAAACATTGTTGCTACTTTTCCGAAACTGAAAGTGGTGTTTGAGCATATCACCACAAAAGATGCCGCTGAGTTTGTTTTGAGCGCATCGAATAATGTGGCCGCCACTATTACGCCTCAACATTTACTCCTGAATCGGAATGATTTACTCGTTGGCGGTATTCGACCACATAATTTCTGCCTTCCGGTTCTTAAACGAAATACCCACCAGGCAGCACTTCAAGAAGCGGTAAAGTCGGGCTCTAAAAAATTCTTTCTTGGCACGGACTCTGCACCTCATGAGAAACATAAAAAAGAGTCCGCCTGTGGCTGTGCAGGTTGTTATAGCGCGTGGAGTGCCATCGAACTCTATGCACAAATCTTCGAAGATATCGATGCTTTAGATAAACTTGAAGGTTTCGCGAGCCTGAATGGCCCAGATTTTTATGGCCTTCCCAGAAACCAGGGTACGATAACCTTAGAAAGAGAAAACTGGACAATTCCGGAAGAAATCATCTTGGCTAACGGAAAATCGATCGTACCTTTTTATGCCGGCATGCAAGTTAACTGGAAGCTAAAAAATAATACCGAGACTCTGTAATCCAGATAAAACCCAAGCGTAATGTTTACACCATTAATCGTTGTAGAAATTCAGATGCCGACTAGACTTAAGCTAATTTAGCTTTCCTATACCTAAAAAGGTTAGTCCATGAAATATGAATACGCTTGGCTTTTATTCCTTCAGTTATTAGCAACTGCTTGGCTAGTCATTGCCCCACCGCTTCCAGCTTATATTGTTGCGCCTTTAGTATTTTCTACGATGATTGTTGGCTTCATGATTTGGCAACGTATTCAGCGCTCGCTCGTGCATTTTACTGACACCCCCAGATACAAACGTGCTAATAAAGAAAAACAGAGGCAGCTGGAGCTACTTGCCCAAATTCAAGAAATGCTGCAAAAGAAGATAGATAGGATTGCACTAAGTAGTGCAAGCACCGAAAGCTTAAGTCAGCAACAAGCGGCTCAATCGACGGCTACAGCAGAAATACTTTCAAAGTCAGAAAATCTCATCAACACCCTGTCTTCAACGTTAGATGAAAGACTTGATCCGACTATGCAGGAAAACCTCTACCAATTTGGTGAGATATCAAATGAAGCATTAGCCAAGCTGATCCTACAATTTGAAAATATTCAGGCGGCATCAGTCACTTTGGATAAGAATTTTGATGATATTGATGCCCGTTTCAAAGAAGTCATAGAACACTTAGAAGATATTAATAAAATCAACTCCCAAACAAATTTATTAGCCTTAAATGCCGCTATTGAAGCTGCACGGGCAGGCGATGCGGGTAGAGGTTTTAGCGTGGTTGCTGATGAAGTTAGAACACTGTCGGTACAAACCGATGCTTTCAACGAGAAAATAAGTGCCAAGCTTGCTGAAACAGAAAGCATGTTTAAAAACTCGGTAGAGTGTCTGGATATTGCAGCACAAGCAGATTTATCCACAATTCATACAGCGAAAAACCAATTACTAACATTATGGGAGTCTCTTAAGCCCATTGACCCCGAGAACAATCCAAATCTTAGCTTAGTGGCTGAATTAAAAGCGACCTTATCTCGCCTAAACCAAGACGCATTAACTGATAAGGAAGTCAAAGATATGATTCAACAAACAGCGCTGGACACTCAATCAAGCGCTGCAAGTTTAGGTCAAACGTTTACACCTATATTTCAAAATTTCATAGCGCTATATGCATCTGAAAATGAAAATGAACAAGAAGAATTACGCCAGAAACTAGTCTCACAAATTTATAAACTTCAATAAGTTGAGAGCTGCGTCTACTTGTGAATAAATGTTAATTTTTTTAGCGCTACTTTATCGATAAATTGGGTTATTATTGCCCTGTTTTTTGGTAAAGCAACTCTTGGATAAGTTCCACTTCCCACCTTAAAACAAGCATCACAAGCGAATAGTCAGGATTTAGGTGACTGTCGTTTATTAGTATAATTATTTACAACGCTACTCTTAATTATTTACAACGCTACTCTTAATTATTTACAACGCTACTCTGAGTCACATGGTACAAAAGCGCTTTCTTAATTGTTTAATTTGTTGCTTTATCTTTTTAGTTTGTTTATTCACAACAGCTTGTAGTAATAACGATAATAATTCAAACGAAACGACACTTTCAGGTTCTGCTATAAAAGGCATTATCTCAAATGGCATCGTGTCTGCTTATAACCTTGCAGGTCAAGATAAAATACTGCTGACACAAAGCAGAACAAATCAGCTTGGTCAATTCAGCCTAACCATTCCCAAAGAAAATACCAATCAACTTATCCTCTTAGAATTAAGCACTGATAATAAAACCCAAATGCGCTGCGATCTCACACCCGGTTGTATCGACCAAAATAGCGGCCAACTTATTCGCTTCGGCAACCATGTTTCCCTACCAAGCTTTTTTAAATTATTTGGTATCGCGGGCAGTCACGCGCAGACAAGTCAGAATACATTCATTTCACCACTGACACATCTAGTTGTTGCTACAGCTAAAGGCTTAGACGACACACTTACAAGTAACTCGATTAATATCGCCTCAGATTGGGTAGAAAATGCATTAAGTCTTGATACCTCACCCATGTTGGTTCAACTAAAAGATATCACCAATCTTTCAAACTTATCAGTCATGAGCAATGAAGAGCTTAAGCAGTCTATTATTAGCGCAGCCATGTATTCTGAAACAATTGAAAGCTCTTGGTCTAGCGGAAGCGGCTCTATCGATTCCATTAATATAAAAAACATCCTCTCCAGAGCATCTAATCTAACAAACGATCTTTCCTCAATTTTAACTGAGTCTGAAAACGCCAATTACCAAGCAATCCCCCTGAACAGAATTCAAAGCCAACTAGACGCTCAACTTGATGAGCTTACGTCCTCAGAAATAGTTATTCTCACTCAACCCTCATCCGTATCTGTTACAGAAACTCATCGCTTTAATTTATATGCTCAAGTAAATAGTGAACTGGATCTCAGCTATCAGTGGTATAAAAACGGTGATGCAATCCTTGGTGCTAACTCCGCTGTTTATTCAAAGCCAAATAGTGAACTGAATGATGCAGGGGTTTATGAACTTTTGATTAGTGATGGCTTTTCAGAGCTTACATCGCTTTCAGCCTCGGTAACCATTAACAAGCTAAGCAATGGTCTAGATATTACGCAACAACCTCAAAGTTTATCAGTTACCGAAGGGGAGCCTATTTTACTGACAGTTGATGTAAATAATGATTCTTCAGTCAATTACCAATGGCAAAAGAATGGTTCTATTATTCCTGGCGCAATGCAAAGCACTTATTTTATCGCTAACAGCCAGCTAAAAGATGAAGGCAATTATCGTGTCACTATTTCGAATAACGAAAAACAAATCAGCTCAAACTTTGTCAATGTCTGGGTATCTGAATCAATTGAAGCCGTGTCAATCAATACTCACCCACAGTCTAAAACTATTTTAGAGGGTCAAAGCGTAGTATTTAATGTCAAAGCGACAGGCGATGGTTTTCTACGCTATCAGTGGCGCAAAAATGGCACCCCTATCGATAATGAATTTTTGGCCTCTTTAAAAATCTCATCGGCATCCAAACTAAATGAGGGCAACTATGACGTCGTTGTCACCAATAGCCAAGGAGGCGCTTATTCTAAAGCGGCAACATTAACAGTACTCTCTACCATCCCCCCTGTTAGAATCAGCCAGCACCCTCAAACAAAATCAGTCACCATCGGGCAAACCTTCACTTTAAGTGTCAGCGCCAGCGGTGGTGAGCCATTAAACTATCAATGGTATTTTAATGGTGACGCGATAGAAAATGCCATATCACCAAACTTTCGCATCGTCAGCGCCAGCTTGGATAATGAAGGTAGCTATTCAGTATTGGTCAATAACGAAAACAGTAGCCAACAGTCTGAAACAAGTTTTGTATCAGTCAATCTGCCCACTTTAAAGTCTCTTGAATTAACTTGGGACACGCCAACCAAACGAGAAGATGGCAGCGCTCTTGGTTTTGACGAGATTATGGGCTATCTCATTGAATATGGTGACAAAGCGTATGCTCTAGAAAACAGCATAATGGTGGAGAATCAACTACCAAATTCACTTGTGTTAAATAATCTCAGCGCTGGCGAGCTACTTCTTAGGATCGCGACAATTGATTCTGATAATAATCAAGGGGCATTTTCAGATACGATCAGAGTATCCCTTCAATAGCTTAAGCGGACAATAGATTTTAAGCTGGTTCATCCTGATACACTTCTAAATCATCTTCTTCACCGTCTTTAACAAAATAATAAGACAACATAGGCAGCAAGGTCAGTGAACCAATCATATTCCACAAAAACATAAAGGTCAGAAGAATCCCCATATCTGTCTGAAATTTTATGGGCGAGAAAATCCATGTGGTGGTTCCAATAGCTAAGGTTAAACCGGTAAATGCAACGGCCTTGCCTGTCGAGCGTAAGGTATGGAAATAAGCCTTTTGAAGCGTTAAACCTTCATCTAACAACTCTTCAAGACGGCTATAAATATAAATCCCATAATCCACACCTAAGCCGACACCTAGCGCAATAATAGGCAAAGTGGATACCTTCACCCCGATACCTAAATACGCCATTAGTGCGGTACACAATACCGATGTCATCATCAGCGGCATCACGATACACACCATCGCTCTAAGCGAACGATAAGCAAATAACACCATTAAACCCACGACAACATAAACGATCACCATAATAAATGTCTGGGATTCTTCAATCAGCTGGTTCGTCGCCACTTCGATACCGGCATTGCCTGCTGCTAACAGCACCTTAACGTCCTCTGATTGAAAGCTAGAAATAAAACGTTCAACGGTATCTACCGTATTTTGAAGGGTCTCCGCCTTGTGGTCATTTAAGAACACAAAAACAGGCGCAAGACTACAATCTCTATTAATGAAGCTGGAAGGCACATATTGAAGAGAGGTATCGACAATTTTCTGATTACGCGATAGCTCGTACCATTTAAAACTACCTTCGTTAAATGCTTTTGTGACGGCTTTTGAAACATTCACAATAGAGATACTAGACTGCACACCTTCGGTATGGTTTAACTCCCAATGCAGACGTTCCATCATATCCATCACCGGGTATGATACGCATTTTTCTGCTGGCGAAGTCACCATCAGCACCATTACATCGGCGCTGGTTGAATAGTTAGAGGTAATGAAATCGTTATCTTTATTATACCGTGAGTCGGCATGAAGCTCGGGCGCGCCCGCATCTAACTCACCTATTTTAAGATCTTCAGCGACATATAAGCCAAAGGCAAGTGCAAACTGCGCAACAATAATGAAGGTGAGTGCATATTTATGGGTCGCCATTTGCGCTAACCAACCCCAAAAAGGGCTCGGATGTTTTTCAACATGCTGAACATGCCGGATGCCATACTTTGTGACACCAATATAAGACATCACAATAGGCAAAAGCACCATATTGGTAATAATAATACTAGCAATCCCCACGCTCGCACCAACAGCCAAATCTTTAATCACATCAACTTCAATAAACACCAAGGTAAAAAAGCCAATACCGTCACTGATTAGCGCTAACATTGCTGGCACATAGTGATGACGAAATGTCCGGATCGCAGCAGCAAGTGAGTCGTTCCCTAAACCCACCTCATGGGTAATACCGTTGATAAACTGAACACCATGACTAATCGATGTTGCAAAAATAATAAAGGGAATAAGTACGGAATAGGGGTCTAAGCCGTAACCTAAAAGATGCATAATCCCCATCTGCCAGGCAACTGCAATAATTGAACAAATGACCGCTGAAAGCGTACTTTTATAACAACGACAGTACAGAAATAACAAGGCAAAGGTGATTAGTACCGCTAAAAAGAAAAATAGGATAATAGCGCTAAAGCCTTCTATTAAGTCGCCTATTTTTTTAGCAAATCCGACAATATGAACATTAACAACAGCATCTTCCCCGGCATATTTATCGCGAATATTACGCTCAAGCAACCGAGAAAAGGTGAGATAGTTTAAGGACTCCCCTGTCTCAGGGTTTTTCTCCAACAAAGGCACATAAATAATAGTGGACTTAAAATTGTTCGCAACCAGCCGCCCCAGCTCCCCAGACCTGAGTATATTTTGCTTCAAATCCTCAAGACTGCGCTCGCTGCCATCATAGGTCTGGGGAATAACCGTGCCGCCCTGGAAGCCTTCTTCGGTCACTTCAACCCATCGAACATTGGGCGTCCATAAGGACTTCAGGCCCGCCCTATCCACTCCGGGAAGATAAAACACTTCGTCACTTATTTTTTCTAATACTGACAAGTAGTCTGCTGAAAAAATATCGCCCTCTTTGGCTTCGACAGAGACTCTTATAAAGTTAGCTAGATTATCCAGATCTTCTTTATACTCAAGAAAATTTTGTACATAGGGGTGCTCAAGCGGAATCATTCTTTCTAAACTGGCATCGGGCTGTAACTTTGTTGCCATGTAAATTAGAAAAACGGTGATGGATAAGAACATCACCAATGATATCAGACGATGGCTAAACACCCATCGCTCAACCATAGGTTCAGCCAGCTTCACACTGTGGCCATCAAGCTCTAATTTTTGCACGCGCTATTCTCTTTCAGATTCAAATTAATATTTACTCGGCAGCAGCGGTATTATTGAGTACTTAAGGTTCGAATACCTTCATCACTCACCAGCACAAGTGTTTTTTCATCGACAAACTCAACAGCGTTAAACCCTTCAAATCCTGACGTTGTTAGTGCTTGAAAAGATTCACCACGATCGTTACTCATCAGCACGACCCCCGAAAGGCCAGCAATGACAATATCCCCATTTGAAGAGATAGCCGATGCTGTCAGACTTGTTTCAATATTTACCGGCACTCTCTTCCAACGTTGGCCACCATCTTGGGTTTTGAAGATATGCCCCTTTAAGCCATAAAGCAGGGCCTCATCTTCTATACCCGTCGCTTGTATCCCAAAAAAAGATCCTTGATAAGGGCCATATAAGGTTTCCCATTGCTCTCCATCATCATAGGAAACAAACAAGGTACCGGCTTCTCCTGCAATAATAATTGCTCCACCCTTTAACTGAGCAAGCGTATTCAAGTGATAACGGTCAAAATTTTCAAGCCGGCTTGCAGCAGACTGCCAAGAAGCACCGCCATCTTTCGTACTGACAAACAAACCATAGGCACCAATTGCAAAACCCCGTTGCTCATCTAAAAAAAGTACATCTAAAAAGGGATTAGAAGGCCCTAGCCCAACATCAAATTCAGCATTTGAAAGGGCAAATTCAGCATCTTCCAGCGCGTATTGAAGGTCTTCTTTATCGTAAGCCTCTGCTTGTTCATATTCTGCTTTTACGTTTTTAAATGTTTCTTGTGCCTTATCAAGCAATAATTGGTTAACCTGACGTCCATCTAACTTTAAGCGCCACGACTCAGCTTTATCATCAGAATATAAAATGACACCGCTATGGCCCACTGCCCAAGCCTCGTTCTTATTCATAAAATCAATTGATGTAATTAAGATAGAAACGGGGACTTCAGACTGGCTCCAAGTATTGCCACCATCATCAGAAAACCCTATAACGCCTCGCTCTCCAAGCGTTACTATTCGACTATCCACACGCGCCAAGGCTAAAAATGCTGTTTTTTTAAAGCCTGTAAAATGCTTTGACGGCGTGTCTAAACGATCAGGGAGTGTTAAATCTAGCGCAAACGATATGGCAGAAAACAAAAGCACCAAAACGCTAAAACTAAACTTCAAGAGTGTTTTTATGAACATAATGCCTTTAATTACCTTTTTCATGAGCAACTTTAGTGATGCCACAAGCGAGAGATGTTCATCATCATTTTGTTTCCACCTAGAAAAGCCTTTCTTCCTGTTTAAACTTAGTCGAAAAATAACAATTAGCCCAATAAAACCATGAGAATCATGTCATGATATTAACCTGCAATGGGTTCATTGGCTGGAGAGGAAATAAGGAAGTTGGAAGGCGGTAAGGTTTCTAACACTGAAGCGTTTTGTGCAGGTTAACTTAAACGTTTCAAACTTGGGGGGGGTATAGCTTATTCAGCTTGAACCAAGATCCAAGGTTTTATGACCAAGGTCCAAACACTGGTATCGTTTTCATACCATTTCATCGCCAGCTCATCTGATACCTGAACAACTTGACCAGAAGACAACCATTCCTCAAATAAGGCTTTATTATCTGCTGCAAATTGCTCAGCGACGGTTAATAGGTCCAGGTCTTTTTGAATATTCAACACCAAGCCTTGTGCAAAAAAAGTTTGCAGCTCGCGCCATGGTGCCTTGGCTGTTTCCAAATTCAGCTTAGTTTTAAGGGACACCATACCTTCAGGTAACGTTTGATCTGTCATTGATACACCTATAACAACTATATACAGTTAAAAAACGGTGAGTAGCTTAAGACACCATAATCGGCTGAACAAGGTCTTCTATGTAACTTGCTACAATGTCTGTTCGATGCATATCAATCTGACTCACAAAGCGATTGATAATTCTTTCTGGTTTAGGAAAAAGCTTAGCATCCCCCACTAAACCGAATTGAATTTGACCCGCGTAGCTAATAATACTTAAACCTAAGCCCAAATCACCGGTTTGTGGCACCCAAAACATTTGTTCTTTTATTTTTGCACCGCATAAATAACGTGACGCCCTAGAACCAGGAACATTCGATAAGACAGCACTGGTTTTATTACCAAAACTTTCAAGTAAGGTTTTCTGAACGGTTTTCGGCATCAAGCCAGATGCATAAAGAATTGCGTAAGATAAAGCCGGCTGAAGCGATTGCTTCAGAGCAATCATATCGTGTTTGAGCTTATAAACGCGTTCTATAGGGTTATCGATACCGATTGGCAAAGGCACAAAAACGGTACCAAAACAGTTACCCAACTCTTCAGGGTTCACACCAACATCAAGTTTATCCGCGGGCCGAATATTTACAGGTAAGGTAACATGAATTTTCTGCCCATCCAGTTTAGCCCCAGAGGCAAGCAACTCTTCTCTTAGCGCTCCAGCAACACAGGATAATAATAAGTCATTGATTTTACAGCCGACAACTTTGGCAATACCCGCAAACTTATCAAAACTGATAGGTTCTGACCAAGCACAGGTTTTTCTGATACCTAAAGGACCTTTTAATAAGCTTTTGGAATCTGCTGGCAGCGCTGCTAGTTGGGCAATTTCAGCTGCGGCTTTCACGCCATCACCGACAAGCTCTTTGAGCGCTTCTTGATCTTTGAGGATATACAATCCTTCCGTCGACAGTTTCTTGGCTAAACCGCGATAACGCTCCATTCGATTCATCGCACTATCCATTGCCTTTTGATAACGCGGCCATTCGTAATTTATATCTGATGTCGTATTGTCTTTATCTTCCCCCTGAAAACGACTGGAGCCTCCGTGCACAAATGGAGCAACGTTCGCACTGGCATCGGTAATAGAGTGAAATACCGACACTAACGCCAAACCATCTGCGTAGGAGTGATGAACACGGAAAATAATGGCGTTACCCTGATCATAATTTTCGACAAAGAGTAACTGCCAAAGAGGTTTAGAGCGATCAAAAGGAATACTGACCTGATCAGCAAGATAGTCTTGAAGCGCTTTTTTATCTGCAGAACCTGAAAGCGCAACGCATTTAACATGCGATTCAATGTCGAAATAAGGATCTTTTTCCCAGACAAGTTGTCCAGACTTTGAAACAGGCCGGCATAAAAATCGCGGGAAATGTAGAAAGCGATTGATAATCGTATGTTTGAAATCCTCAAAACGCGTGTTTTCAGTAATCAACATCGCATTGATAATCATTAAATTGGTTGGCGAATCCATGCGCAACCATGCAGTGTCTGCACCATTTAAAGGCTTAGATTGGGCTTCAGCCATAACGGACTCCATGTATTATTTTTATTGTGTGGTTTTTATAGTGAAAACAATACTAATTTTTTACTGAAGTGAATACCTGACAACATCACGTAAAAAGAGATTTATCCATGTCTCGAAAGATATGAACACAGGCAATGACATTAACAGAAAAAACATCAAAAAGAATGCTAATTTGCCTGTTTATTAACCGCATTCAGGCGTCTAGGTTGCAAAAACTAACAAAAGTTACAATTTTTAACATCCGTTTTACCCGGCATCTGCCATAATTAATTCATAGAGTTACGTATGGTTTTGAAAGAGCTTTCTAAATATATTGTAATCTTTTGATACATTTTAGATTTCTTTCACTAACTAAAGGCCTATACTTATTATAAAATAATCTAACATTTGCACAGCTTTTATCTAATTAACGATAGCTTTTTATACGTTTAGATAAGACTTAAGCAAAGAATCTAGTCTGATTTTTCTGGCTAGCCTAGTTGGGGAGAGTGTTTATGCAAGCATCTCATGCGCGCAAATTAATTAAGCCGATCGAACAAAGCTATACCGAAATGTTTTCGGGTAAAGTGTATACCGTTGGCAAAGGGGCTGTCAGCATTAGAAATCATAGCAGCCAAGCTAAACATACTGTGATTGGTGTTCATGGTTTTTTAGAAAATCACTGCTATTTCACCCAACTTTATCATCAGTCCACCACTGAACTGATTCTTCTTACATGCAGTAATTATCATGTACCCGTAAGCGGCCCTATTCCAGAGCCTGCTGATTGGGAAGTTCCCATTAAATATTTAGAAGCCACCATCGAATATGATGCCTGCGTTCTAAATCAAGCTTTGGCAAACTTACCTTCTACAGAAAATATCAGAATACATGGCCATTCACGAGGCTGTGCTGTCATTCTGCAAGCGCTGGCTTTTCGACCTGAACTTTTTGAGAAAGTAGAACTAATTCTTGAAGCTCCAGTCCTGCCTGGCGGAAAACCCCACCCGCTCGTTTCGGCCATGTTAGAACCTGTTAGCCACGGTATGTGGCCATGGGTTGTTCGCTTAATTAACAGCACGCCATCGTCCTCATATGGCCAAATGTTTTTTGGCAAAACCAATGAGCGAAAGAAACAGCTCTTAAATAAGATGTTTAGCGCCACCAAAGATCACTTAACCATCGTTCGTAATATTGAAAATCTTTTCGCCTGGATGGATAAAGCAGATTATTCGGTATACAAACTGATGAAGCACGGCACCTTTTTGATACCTAAAATGGATCGAATATTAGATAGAGACCTAATGCTCAAGAGTGCTCAACACAGCCCCAATGCTCTTAGAATTATTGAAACAGATGCGGTGAGTCATTTTATTAGCCTTGATGATGACAAATGGGTACCAAGCTTAGACAGCCGACCTAACTCCCTAAGCAATAAACCAGCAAAAGCTCAGATGAAGTTAAACGCGGAACAAGCAAAAAAATTAGACATGGCCTCAACAGCCTAATCAGTCAACTTACTCGTCATACCTTTAAAAGCCGGTTTACTCCGGCGTTTTATTATATTTATGCTCGCTTAGACTATCTCTTTTTTATATGATGCCTTTGATAAATTTTTCACCCATAGTTTGGCTTAAGGCATGTATCGAGAAAGAATCCTCAGCACTAAGACACATCACCCAGCGGCGATTCGTTTAAAAGATGCCATGCTGGAATATCATGATTTCCAATTAAATAATCAAAGCCATTTTTTGAACAATGAGTTAGCGAGACTTGCGCAATGGCAGAGTGAACGACTCAAGCACTCACACAATGACCTGTATTCCTCGGCACACTATCAACAAGGCCTTTCTTTCCTATTTACTGAGTTATATTCAGATACAGATTTTACCGAACGTGATCGAGACCTGGAACGCATCTTTCCAAAGATGGTCAAATTACTACCCGGCTCTGTTATCGAAACTGTGAGCTTGTTAGTTGAACTTAACATGCTGACCCAAATGCTCGACCTGGAACTGGCGACTAAGCTTTTTATCGATTTATCTCACACAACGATTAATGAGCAACATTATTGTGAGGCTTATCGGCTCTGCAATAACCATCAAAAACGCGCTTACCAAATAAAACTCACGGAAGATTTGGGGAAAAAACTAGATAAATATGCCCGTAGCCAGGTAATTTTATTTTCTTTGAAATTATCACGAGGACCAGCTGAGTCAGCTGGTTTAGGTGCACTTCATCATTTCTTAAGTTCTGGATTCAAGGCCTTCCATAGCATGCGCAATATCGACATATTGATGCATGAAATAGCCTTAAGAGAGACTCACTTTCTTAATACGATAATGTCCAATAATATCTACCCCTTCGGTTTCGATGCGCAAACATAACTAAGTGACCACCAAAACCATATTTAAAAAGAGAAACCAGCCGCCTGTATTTTCATCAAAAGAGGCTTATCTATTTTTTCAAACGTTTTTGTCTTAGGTAAACACACCCACACGCTATCACTCAACTGATCAATATCAAATGCCTGCTTCTTCAAATCGGTTTTCTTATATTTAAAAGTTCCTGTGGTTTCCATTGCCTCTTTAGCAATACGCACAAACAAGGGAGTCGCATAAGAAGGCAAAACGGATCGAACATAGTGATAAAAATTTTGTGGGTGAAAGCTTTCACCTTGCTTTAACCAAATAGCGGCCATGCCCGCTTTGCCATTGGTTTCGGGTACTTCTACACCATAGACAATGACATCACTCACCGATTCGTACTGGCTAATACAATTTTCAACTTCTGTGGTAGAGACATTTTCACCCTTCCAGCGGAAAGTATCCCCTAAACGATCAACAAACTGGACATGTTTGAAACCTTGGTCGCGCATTAAGTCGCCCGAGTCAAACCAGGCATCACCGTTTCTAAATACATTTCGTAGAATTTTTTCTTCTGTTTTTTGAGGATCTGTATATCCATCAAAGGGTGTTTTATCGGTTATTTCACCTAATAACAAACCAGACTCACCCTTGGCAACCCGACGCATAAAACCATCTGAATGCCGAACCGGGGTATCATTTTCGATATTGTATTCAACAATCGCGTACGGCACGCTCGTACATCCTACCGTGCAGTCGTGGTTAAAGAGGTTTAAAAAGCCAATATTACCTTCACTAGAGCCATAGAATTCCATTACCTTATTGACGCCAAAGCGTTTTTTAAACGGCTTCCATAAGTTTGGTCTGAGACCATTACCAAACATCATTTTTATTTGGTGATTTTTATCATCTGCCGATTCTGGCTGAGCCAGCAGATAACGACATAACTCACCCACATAACAAAATGCTGTCGCTTTCGTGCGTCGAACATCATGCCAAAACTCACTCGCAGAAAACTTACGTGACATAATCAAACACGCATCACCCGCTAGAATGCTCCCCCAGGCAATGGCTAAAGCGGTACCGTGATAAAATGGCAAAGTGACATAGGCACGATCTTTTTTACTCAACTGCAAACACGCTAAACCGGCACCACCATAGGCTTTCATAAAACGCCCATTGGTCATCACCGCAGCTTTGGGTAGACCTGTCGTACCAGAAGTATAAAAATAACAAGAAGCATCTTGAGGGCGCGCCAGGAACGTACAGGCGGGATTCACACTAGAGTTTATTTTTTGTAATGCGGCTAAGTCAGTAAAATTAGCTGGCAGCTTATAACTATCCGCCACTTGACAGGTGTCAATATCTGGCAGAAAAAGGCGAAAGGCTTTGCCTTGCGGTAGAATGTCATCTTCAGGTATTAACGCATCGAACAACTCGGCACCCACAATAATTCGCTGTGCGTCGACTACGGTTAAACTATGCCTTAACGCGGCACCGCGAAGACTGGTATTGATTAATGCTGCGACACCGCCAATTTTAGTCAGTGCGGCAATACAAACAAGCAATTCAGGTCTGTTTTCGATAAATACGGCTAACACATCACCTTTTTTGACACCTAAGTCTTTAAAGCTATGTGCCATCCGGTTTGCCCAGCTATTTAATTCGCGATAAGTGTACTGAGAATCTTCAAATATAAGGGCTAAACCATCGGGGTTTCTCTTGGCAGACTGTTCGAGGCAAACGCCAATTCCCGCAGGATAATCACCTGCTTTTCGACTTGCCAAATAAGCGCCCTGAATGCGTTTGGGCAAACCAATACAAAATAAAGGCAGTTTCGAAAGAAATTGACTTAAGGATAAAACCTGCCCATCTTTAATCTGCTTACTTTGAACCTGTCTATTTTTAAAGAATGAATCTGACATAGAGAACCTTTAATAAAGAAGAAATCGCATAGGCTTAAGACTTAACTTAATAGTTCATCTAAACGACGAGTGATCGAATTTTCAATTTTGGTTTTAAAAGGCCTAAGTAGAAAGCTAAGCTCCATTTTAAGATCAACAGAGCTTGGTGACAGCATCATCTTGCCTTTTGCCCCCGCACCTTTAAACTTTACCGTTTCATTTTCCCAGTGATATTTCACCCCGAATTCTTCTGCCAAGTTCACTATAACTTCTTCTGCAATCACCTTTACTTCATCAAATTCCAAAGTGTGTGATCGACTCACCGTTATCACTGACATAAAACGCTCTCTTTTTCTTTAAAGGTTAAGGCATTACTGCATACTCTAAGGCAAGAATGCCTGTATCGAAAGTAATCTTGCACACATATTCTTGAAGGAAATTTCAATATCACGTGAAGATTACTTGATACAAAGCAATTCTAACGCCGGTCAGAGCATTTTTTAGGCGTGTTATGATAGTTTTCCTGATGGAGCAAGGTTAGAATGTTGCACCAAGAATCAGCATCAATCTCGCTTAGCAGAATAGTAAATTCAGCACGTATTTAAAGAGTATAGCCTATGAATAATGAGTCCTTGCCAGAATCTAAAACCTCATCTCAAGATGCTGAACAAATCACACATTTTGGCTTTCAAAATGTTCGGGCTGAAGAGAAGGCCGGAAAAGTTGCCGATGTATTTCATTCAGTCGCCAGCAAATATGACATTATGAATGATTTAATGTCGATGGGTGTTCATCGAATCTGGAAGCGTTTAACCATTGAATCCAGTGGCGTTAGACCTGGCTATAAAGTGCTCGATATTGCTGGTGGGACCGGTGATTTAACCATGCAATTTTCAAAGCGTGTGGGTGAACAAGGCCAAGTCATTCTTGCTGACATTAACTCTTCCATGCTGAATGTGGGCCGAGATCGACTGATAGATCAAGGTTATGGCAGCAATATTCAATTCGTACAAGCAAACGCAGAAATACTGCCCTTTCCGGATAATTATTTTAATTGTGTGAGCATTGCGTTTGGTTTGCGTAACGTCACCGATAAAGACAAAGCAATTCGCTCTATGCTACGCGTTTTAAAGCCCGGTGGACGCCTGCTCATACTTGAGTTTTCAAAACCTGACAATGAGCTATTAAGCAAAGTTTACGATAAGTACTCCTTCACAGCACTGCCCTTAATAGGGAAGTTAATTACCAACGATAGCGAAAGCTACAAATATCTTGCAGAATCTATACGTATGCACCCAAATCAAGAAACCTTAAAAGGGATGATGGAAAGTGCAGGATTTGTAAATTGTCGTTTCCAGAATATGACAGGTGGCATCGTTGCGCTTCACACAGGAATCAAACCTTAAATGAAACTGTTTGAGTCTGACTGGATGAAATCTGCCGCTAAAAAAATCGTAAGTGGCATTAACAGCGCCCTAGCGATGTCACCTGGCTCACAAAAACAGTTAAAGAACCTCGAAGGTTGTATTTTAAAGCTACACCTCAAGGGGCTCGATACAGACTTCCATTTTGGGGTCGTCAAATCAGGGCAAAACAGTCAAGATGCAGAGCCTGAAAAGAGTACATTTAAATATCGGATAGATTTGCTTGATCCAATTAACCAAACAGATGTAATGATTGCCGGAAGCCCCATTGCCTTCATCAAACTTATTAGCCAAAAAAATAAAGCATCGCTTTTCCAATCAAAAGAGTTAAGCCTTGAAGGAGACTCAGTTCGTATTCAGCAAATTCTGGCTTTTTTAAACTCACTTCAAATCGATTGGGATGGCTTGCTTTCTACCTTTATTGGTGATGTGCCCGCACACCTTTTAGGCTCTTCTATTCGCTCAGGCTTAATGTGGGGGCTTAGTTTCAGCCAGTCCCTTATAAGAGATACTGAAGAGTTCATTAAATATGAACTTCGTTTATTGCCAGATAACAGACGCGCCCAAAAGCAATTTTTAGCCATTGCATCCCTTGCTGAAGATTTTGAAATGCTAAACAAACGCTTTGAGCAATTAGAAGCCAACGTAGCAACCAAATAGAGACCATCAAATTCGTGCCAACCTTACTCAGAATGACTAAATTAAGACGATTTTTTACCATATTATGGGTTATTAGCCGGTATCGCTTAGATGAATTTATGCCGGCAAACCAACTCCCTACCGCCATAAGAATACTTCTGTTTTTTGCACCCTGGCATGTTTTCCCAAGACCCTCGATAGACAGAGGCGAACGACTAAGGCTCGCGCTGGAAACACTCGGCCCCATTTTTATCAAGTTTGGGCAAATTCTATCGACCCGTCGAGACCTGTTACCAGATGATATGGCCGACGCTCTCAAGCAGCTTCAGGACAATGTCCAAGCCTTTTCAGGTGAACATGCTAAACAGCTCATCGAAAAAGGTTTAAATAAACGCGTTGAGCAAGTATTTGCCAGCTTTACGATTGAGCCACTCGCGACGGCCTCCATTGCTCAGGTACATGCGGCTCAGCTGTATAATGGTAAAGACGTTATCGTCAAGGTGATTCGCCCCGGTATCGAAAAGATAATCCATAAAGATATTCAATTAATGATGCTAATGGCGAGCTGGTTAGAGAAATTCTGGTCTGATGGAAAACGCTTACACCCCGTTCAGCTAGTTGAAGATTATGAAAAAACCATTTTTGATGAATTAGACTTACAAAGAGAAGCTGCCAACGCCTCGCAAATTCGACGTAATTTTCTTGATTCCGATTTAATCTATATTCCAGAAATTTTTTGGGACTATACCAACCAGCATGTTTTGGTGATGGAGCGTATATACGGCATTCCAGTCGCCGATGTCGAAGCCTTAAAAGCCGCTGGTGTGAACTTAAAACTGCTTGCTGAACGGGGTGTTGAAATATTCTTCACCCAAGTATTTCGTGATAGTTTCTTTCATGCAGATATGCACCCGGGTAATATTTTTGTGTCTGCCCAAAGACCGCAACAACCTCAATATATTGCGATCGATTTCGGCATTGTCGGCACCCTCAGCCAAGATGATCAAAGTTATTTAGCGCGAAACTTGCTTGCATTTTTTAATCGCGATTACAAAATGGTGGCTGAGCTGCATATCTCCTCGGGCTGGATTCCAGAAGACACCCGCATTGAAGAATTTGAATCTGCGATTAGAACAGTTTGTGAACCCATTTTTGAACGCCCTCTTAAAGATATTTCCTTCGGGCAATTTTTATTACGCTTATTCCAAACAGCTCGTCGCTTTAATATGGAGGTGCAGCCTCAATTAGTGCTTCTGCAAAAAACCCTACTTAATATTGAAGGACTGGGGAGACAACTTTACCCTGACCTTGATTTATGGAATACCGCTGCGCCTTACTTAGAAAACTGGATGAAGCAACGCATCGCCCCCCCCGGTGTTTGGAAAAACATCAAACAGCATTTTCCTGAATGGTTAGAACAAACACCGGAAGTACCTCAGCTATTATTTGATGCCATGAAACAGATCAAACACCTCGATCATTATCAACATCAGCGCGATAACCTGGTTCAGGCCTTAGCCAGTGAAATAAAACAACAGCGAAAACAGTCAAAAGATTATATAATTGGTGTGTCCTTACTTGTTATTGGTTTTATTGCGACACGCCCTGAAAGCCTCAATTGGATAACTGAGCTATCCTTACAGGTCGCTGCACCCATCGCTATCGGTGCATATTTTATCCTTCGAACAAAGAAATAAAGAGCAGCAACTATGTCTAGCGTTTTAAAAGAACTCACCGAAGTACTAAAACAGCGAAAAAAAGCTGAGCCAGACAGCTCCTATGTTGCCAGTCTTCACCATAAAGGCTTGAATAAAATTCTGGAAAAATTAGGCGAAGAGTGTACCGAAACCATTCTTGCCGCTAAAGATGTAAAAGATAATGAAACAAAAAAAGAGCTCATCTACGAAACCGCAGACTTATGGTTTCACAGCTTGGTTATGCTTTCGCATTTAGATTTGGAAGCAGATGATATACTCAATGAACTAAAACGAAGATTTAATCTATCTGGCCTAGAAGAGAAAGCTTCACGGTCTAAGTAACTTTATTTTTGGAGAACATTATGGGCATTAGTCCAATGCAATTACTCATTATCCTACTCATTGTGGCGCTAATTTTTGGCACAAAGAAGCTACGCAATATGGGCGGTGATTTAGGTGGTGCTGTCAAAGGCTTTAAAAAAGCCTTAAAAGATGAAGATAAACCTGAAGACAAAAATACCATGGAAAAAAGTGTCGATAACATCATCGAAGGTAAAGCCGAAAAAGTTGACGCGACTAAAGAAAAAGATAAGAGTCAGTAAGCCTTATCATTTAAAAGTTTTTAGCATTTTAGTCTTGTCATGGTCATGTGAGAGAACATGTTCGATATTGGTTTTTTAGAACTCGTACTAGTCGGTATCATCGGCTTAATTATATTAGGCCCGGAACGCTTACCCGTAGCGGCAAGAACACTTGGCCATTGGCTTGGCCGCGCCAAACGCATGGTCAGCCAGTTTACCCAGGAAATTGATAAAGAAATTGAAATTGAAGAACTGAAAGCTCAGTTAAAGAAACAAGGTGAAAGTCTGGACATCAATACTGATGTTAAGCAAATACAAGAAACCGTCGCAAACGCGCTTCAAGAGGCAGAGCAGGACTCAGAATACCACCTTCAACATGAACCACCTAAGCATCATGGGGAAGAGTTTGAGCCACTCCCACGTAATGACGCTGATTCAAATACAGCGCTTTCAGGCATTAATTCAGACAATCGATCAGACAATATAAAGACAAATACCGAAAAGCTGAAAACCGACTCAAAACCTATTACCGCTCCTGACACTCACTCTCACAAAAAATAGCCGTATCATGACAGATAAAGCCCAACCCCTTATTGCCCATCTTGTCGAACTAAGAGGCCGACTCTTAAAGTCTGTTGTCTGTGTGATTTTAATTTTCATGAGTCTTTATTGGTTTTCAAACGATTTATATAACCTTATCTCGGAACCGCTGCGGGTATTTCTACCAGAAGGCAGCACCATGATCGCAACTGATGTGGCTTCACCTTTTCTTACTCCTTTTAAGCTAACCTTAATGACCTCTGTTTTTATCGGCATGCCCTACATGCTCTACCATATATGGAGCTTTATCGCTCCGGCTTTATATGCAAAAGAAAAGCGCATAGCCATCCCCTTATTACTTTCAAGCATTGTATTATTTTACTTGGGTATGGCCTTCGCTTACTTTGTGGTTTTCCCTTTGGTTTTTGGTTTTTTTACCAGCACTGGGCCTGAAGGCGTAGCTATTATGACCGACATAAGTCGCTACCTTGACTTTGTCCTAAAACTTTTCTTTGCTTTTGGCTTAGCCTTTGAAATCCCTATTGCCACTATTCTACTGGTGACAGCCGGTATCACCACCACAGAAAACCTCCGTGAAAAAAGGCCATATGTCATCGTCGGGTGTTTTGTGATCGGCATGCTGTTAACACCACCAGACGTCATATCTCAGTTATTATTAGCCATTCCAATGTGGTTATTATTTGAAATGGGCATTATTTTTTCGGGCCTTATAAAAAAGAGCAACACGGCTTCAGAAGAAAATTAAGCTACCTCATTACTATTGATAAAGACCCAGAAAATGAACCTTCTTCTACTCCAAACTGAAAACATGCTCAGTGAAAATCTTGCTCAGATTTCAGGAAGACAACTAAAGCATATGCATGAAACGTTAAATGTGGGGGTAGGCAGTGCCTTAACTGTGGGCTTTCTCAATAATAAAATAGGCCGCGCCAGGATTGTAGAGCTTCATCAAGATAGCGCAAAAATAGAAGTAGAATGGATTTCCAAACCGCCACCAGCACTTCCCCTAACCTTAATCATTGGCCTGCCACGCCCAAAGATGCTTAAACGCATCATTCAAACTGCGACTACCATGGGCGTGAAAGAACTATATTTTATTAATTCATGGAAAGTGGAAAAAAGTTTTTGGCAAACACCTTGGCTTAACGACGAGAAGTTACTAGAAAATTGTATCTTAGGTTTAGAGCAAGCCAAAGATACGGTCATGCCAAAAATTCATTTACGCAAGTTATTTAAACCTTTTGTAGAAGATGAATTAGCCACCATAAGCGAAGGCTCACTTAAACTACTAGCTCACCCTATCACTGAAAAAGCATGCCCAGCCGACATTCAAGCTCAAACCACATTAGTCATAGGTCCAGAAGGCGGGTTTACGCCTTATGAAGTCGATAAACTTGAAGAGGTCGGTTTCGAAACGGTGCATTTAGGCACTAGGATTTTACGTGTTGAAACCGCTGTGCCTGTGCTACTTGGGCGGTTGTTTCAATCTTAGCTTAAGTATTTCAACCATTGACTCTTACCACCCTAAAGATCGGTTAAAACTGCATCCCAATCAGACTCAATAGAAACTTCTTGCAGTTCTGCCTGCCATTGCATATCAATAACACCATTGCCATCTGAATCTTCGTTTATTTCTATTCTATTGCCATGAATATCGAAGCGATAGAGAATAATATAATCCCACTGCTGATCAGCATTCATGTCGCGGCGAAAGGCAACACGGTTATCGTAAATATCGTATCCATAGGCTTCGATATAGTCTATTACGTCATCATTATTGCTATCAACGCTATAGCGTATCATTCGGTCTTGGTCGTCATACTCAAAGTAGCTTATATCACTTTCAATTGATGGATCTGTACTGATAATACGCCGGGAGCTCATTCTCGAATACTCATCATAGACATAAAACATCTCAACTTCAGGCTTGCCATCATTATCATAATCTTCGCTGCTGGTCTCCACGAGCCCGTCCTTGACGTTTCTCAAGCTAACAGATTCATTCTGATTGCCATTTATGGTCTCACTGACGGTGACTTGCTCACTTGCCTCAGAATAGACAAAGTCTGTGATACTTTCAGGCCTTCCATTTCCATCAGCATCAAGACTTAATTGGCTAAGCTGACCTTCCTTATTATACTTAAATACCTCTCGCGATTTTTTCGACGAACCATTTTTCTGAGTGAATCTCAGACTTAGACGATCCTGTTCATAAATTAATGATTCAGTTTGATTTGTATACGAATTGGAAGAACGCGTCAGCCGATTTTGAGCATCGTATTCATAGTTTAATTCAATCGGCTTTTCATTTTCAGAAAGCAACACACTTTCAGTTTCGAGATTTCCATTGTCATTATACTGAGCTGTCGAGGCTTGACTTTTCTCCCCGGTTCCATTGCCCTTAAACGCAGCGACACGATTCACCATTAATGTTAGTTGCATATTTTTATAGAGCCGATCAGCAGCCACCTTTAATGTCACAGGATCACGGTTAACGAGAGTGTTAACGATATTTTGAATAGCGTTTGTACTCCCAAAATCCTTCGCTTTTATCGCCATCTCTAATTCTTGACCCAATAAAAACTCATGCGCACCCCCCAAGTCAATGCCATTTTCAGCATTAGCATCCACATCAAGACTCAAGAGCAAAGAACAGGCATTCAAGACCAAGTCCAAGCTACTAATCATTGGACGCTTTAGTAGCGTGACTAGCTCACTCTCATCTGTCGAAGGCGTAATACCTAACCAATCAAATGGCGTTATCTCAGGAACTCCTGGCGCACTACCTAATTGGGTATCGCCAAGACTGAAGTTAATTATTTCTCCTTCTCTATACTGATATCCCCCTTGCTCGTCCGTCATTCCTGACAGCGTCTCAGTTTCATAATGCAAACCTTTAACAGGAAAAGCATTCAGGGCTCCCGAATAAATTTCTGCAGTATTCACTTCATCACTTTCTGAAGATGAACCACCGCCTCCTCCACCGCAACCCGAAAGCATAATAATTAAAGACAGCAGACAATAACGACTAGGAGATTTACTAAAATGTTGCATAATGTTTACCCTACCCTTAATCAATTATTGTGGTCTTAAGCGGAATGAGTCGATATTGCCATCTCTTCTAAGAAGAACTAAGCGAATCGTATTATTACCTTGTCTTGGTGTAATCGTAATAGATTGGGAATTTCTCCAGTTCCTGCTTCCGCCCGTGTCGCTTAAGTTAATCGAACCAACGACATTGCCATTCAAACGCACTTCAATTATACCATTGCCACAAAAGAGGCAACGCGCACTCGAATAACGCAGATCAAAGGTGTAAGGAACCGCATAGGCATTCACAGAATTAAACTCGATATAATTTCCTGGACGGACGGTAAAAAAGCCGGAAGTACTGACATAGCCTGAACCAGTATAACCGGACAAGCTATTTCTCACGCGTGGCCCCCCAACAATCCTGCCTGTTTCAGCTTGAATATTGACAATAGGAGGCGCAACAACATTCACTGTTCTTGTCACCGCTGCTGCTGCATTACCCGCATTATCTGACACACGATAAGTTAATGAATAACTTCCCGCACGATTAATGTTGACTGAGCCACTGACAGCGATTCGAGAGCTAATATTGCCATCAATATTATCGACTGCACTGGCGCCTGGATCATTAAATAAGGTGCCTTGCGTCACATCCACTCTAGAGCCACCGATGAGCGTAATAACAGGTGGCGATGTATCAGCAGTCACCTGTACGCGTCGAGTCACTTCTGCCGCAGCGTTACCGGCTAAATCACTGACGTTATAGCGAACGGTATAAACACCTGCGGCAGCGGTATTGACAGGATTAGTTACCGCAATAGAGGATGTTAAATCACCATCTACACTATCATTCGCTGTCGCACCAGCATCATTGTAAATCGCTCCCACCAAGAGATTGACAGAGGCAGCGCCAAGACGAGTAATGACAGGCGGACTGAAATCTCCGACAACAACTCTTCGGTTCAAGCTAACGGCTGCATTGCCAGAACTATCTGAGACATCGTATTTTATATTGTAAATTCCTGGAACATTCGGATTTACGACACCTGAAACAACGATGCGTGATGTCAGGTTGCCTTCAAAAGGATCGCTTGCCGTGGCACCTGGATCAACAAAAGGTGTATTAATGCTGTGATTTAAAGGGTTAGCGCCATTTAAGGTAATCACGGGGCCACTGTTATCAACAACATTAACGACTCGTGAGACAGGTGCGGCACTATTTCCTGATCCATCGGTGACATTGTAAGTAAGTGTATAACTACCTACCACAGCCGTATTGACCATCCCCGACACCACAATACTTGAAGAAATATTTTCCGTTGGGCCGTCCATTGCAACCGCCCCAGGGTCAGTAAACACGGTACCTTGTTCAATATTAAGAGGAGAAGGCCCTAATAAGGTAATCACAGGTGTGCCAGTATCAATGACATTCACCGTTCGCGAAACGGTCATTGCAGCCTTTCCTGAAGAATCTGAAACATTGTAGATTAAAATATAACTTCCAATAGCAGCCGGGACGGTGCCAGAGCGCACAATAGACGATGTTAGGTCACCATCTGTCGGGCTTGAAGCCGTCGCGCCAGGATCGAGCAGTTCTTGGCCCTTTTCAAGCGTCAAAGGATTATCACCCAATAAAGTGATAACAGGCCCTGTGGTGTTCTGCACAATAACAGTACGCGTAACCGTTGCGGCATTATTGCCTGCCGCATCGGAAACGTTGAACAACAAATTATAGCTTCCGACAACAGACGTATCTACTGTACCGGTGCGTAGGATATTTGCGCTTAAATCGCCATCCCGATCATCTAAAGCTGTTGCTCCCGCTTCGACGAAACTATCGCCTTGTTCGACATAAACAGGATTGCCTCCAATCAGTGTAATTTGAGGTGGAGCGTCATCAGGTCCAAGGATAGATATTGTTCGATAAACTGTATCAGCAAGATTACCTGCCGAATCGACTACATCATAGGAAACTGTATAGACATTTGGAGCCGATGTATTAATTAGGAATGGTGCATTTATCACATCAGGGACGGCAACGACATCTAATGAAATATCACCATCTTCAGTATCAGTCGCGACAAAACCTGGCTCTATATAGGTGTCACCTACCGAAAGAGTCACATCGGTAATACCTAGAGTAACTTCATTCAAATTGATAATAGGTTTTTCATCAACGCCGCCTTCATTAATGGAAACTTGCAAAGGCACGCCAGACGTAAAGCTTGTGAAGATAAAGCATCCATCTGTATCCAAAATAAATGATTGATCTGGTGAGGCCGCCTGAGATAACAAAACTTCACCCGCCAAGGAACGGCCATTTTTTTCGACACATCCAAGTAAACCAATAGGTATCACACCCGCTTCAAGTTTATAAATAGTGTTTGAAGATTGATCTACATGCCACAAAGAATCACCGTCCCAGCTTAGACCCTTAGGAGAAGTACCTGGCGAATTAAATACATTAAGTAGCGCACCCGTCAACGGGTCGACACGATAAATTTTATCCTCTTCCTGGTCTGATACCCAAAGAGCGCGACCATCCCAAGCAACACCAAATGGCCTGGCATTGGTTGCTGAAGAGTTTTGATCATAAGCCGGGAGCGATGATGGACCAGATACAGACGATAATACAGTTCCATCTTCAGGAAGTACTTCATTAATGGTGTTACTCTGCCAATCTACAATCCAAAAACGGCGACCATCGTAGGTCATGTCTGTCGGCGATGGAAAAGCTAGTGCTGCAAGGGTATTTTCTGTTTCTAAATTATCACCATCAACCGGATCAATTTTAATGATGTCATCGGTAACCGGGCTAGCATTCCAAAGATAGTTTTTAGCAAAGGTAAGGCCACCACCACCACAGTATTGTGGCGTACCACTTACATCACTAAAACAAGAACCAATTGCATTGCCATCGCTATTAATAGGAGGATTATTAGCATCTGGTATAGGAATATTTAAGTCGCTATCACCAGGATTAAATAAAATAGTGACATCATCTTCGTCATAGACAGTTTCAGGATAGACTCGGTAAATACGATCTGTACCAAAATCTGAAACCCATAAAAAACCAGCATCGTATGCGATACCCTGAGGTGTACTTGGAGAACGTCCATCACCTGACACATTATTTATACTAAACTGTGCCATCACAGCACCTGGAGCACTGTTTACCGGTGAAACAAAAAACATAGCTAAACTTAGCAACAAGCTAAATGACCAAAATCGTAAACTATTCATTATCAATCATCCCTAATTGGATTCAAAAATATCGGTAATGAACTTAATGATTTATTAATGTTGGAAAATGAACAATCTGATGATTAGTTTCGTTTTGTGATTGAGTAGTTAAAAATAGTTAATATTAGAGAGACAAATAAGCATTCAATTCAAGATCTTTTCTTTCTCAAGAAAGCAACATAAACAGAAGGGTAAAAGAAGGGTAAAAGGGTCGGTGACGAATGGCGCTTACTTAAGCCTAAATGCAACAACTCGTCATTCCCGCGCAGGCGGGAATCCATTGTTTTACGATGAACCTCAACACCATGGATCCCCGCCTGCGCGGGGAAGACGGGCTAAGTAAGTGCCATTCGGGTCAGTGCCATTCGGGTCGGTGACAACTGAGAATTATTAACACTATCATTTTCATTCGTCACCGACCCTTTTACCTACAAAAATTTACTCGATGATCCTGACGGTGGCACAAAACGGCTTGGAACCAATAGGCTATCTCACGGCCGTGCTGACGAAGATGCCGAACATCTAAAGGCAATGAATCAATTGATCACTTGCTTCCTTGGAATTTAACCCAAGAACAACTCAATCAGTACCTAGCTTCCATGCCTAACATTTAATACGAATGAGGGTCTCAATGGCAACCACGCAGATTTAGTGACGCTTACAATAGTGCTTGATTAAGCCCCTATGCTTTGGCTTTCATTTAGCGTCTCTAGGGCAGCCACCGTTCCGGTTCTTTCTCTATCATCCGGTGATTTTGTTGTAGTTTGGATAAGTTGTAGCTTGGATAAATAGTCGGCCCTGAAAAAACCTGTTGACGGTTGTGAGTTTGTTAGTTTAAGCCGCGACCTATATTTTAAACTGTTAGATCAGGTTCGAGCCGTTACAATTAATGACTTACAAAGATAAACCCATTGCATGCTTGGCAATTTGATTTTTCAAAAAATCTTGCTTATTCACCCAACTCATTCCGGTGTTACGTAACCATCTTACAATCGGGTCTGGTTGTTCAAATAAACGTTTAAAACCTTCCATTGCGCCCATCATTAATAAATTATCACCCTGCCTTTGTCGTTGATAACGCTTTAACAAGACCATGTTATTTACGTCTACACTTTGTTGCTCTGCTTCTTTCAAAACCTCGGATAAAGCTTTTACATCTTTGAATCCCAAGTTCACGCCTTGGCCTGCTAAAGGGTGGATGGTGTGGGCAGCATCACCCAGTAAAACAAGGCCAGGTTTCACATAGATTTTGGCATGACGCTGCCTTAGTGGGATAGCATATCGTGTCGAAACAGCGTCTAAATCACCCAGTTTGAACTCAATCGATTTAGCTAATACGTGCAAAAAATCATCATCGGATAAAGTCATAAGTGATTTGGCGTGGGCTGTTTCTTGTGACCAAACAATGGAACAAAACTGCTGAGTCTCACCCTCATCCGCTAAAGGTAAAAATGCTAAAGGCCCAGTTTCACTAAAGCGCTGCCAAGCGGTATTTTGATGTTTTTTTGAGGTTTTAATGGTCGCCACAATCGCTTCGTGCTGATAATCCCATTCGCGTGTTGGTATCGATGCCCATTGACGCACTCTGGAATTAGCGCCATCTGCCGCAACCAGTAATTTGCACTGGATTAATTGGCCGTTGTCTAATGTCAGCCGATGCTGGTCTATTTCGCCTTCAAGCAATTGAATTGAGTTTAGTTTATTACCTAGGAAGGGTTTTATATTTTTTTGAAAGGCTAATGTAGAATGCAGGGCTGAGATAATCAGTTTATTTTCTAGAATGCAACCGAGGGAATCTTGATAAAGCTCAGCTGAATCAAACTCAATCGCGGCTGTCCCTAATTCATCCCAAACATTCATTTTCTGATAATATTGAATTTGTTTAGGATTAATTTTTTCCCAAACGCCTATTTCTTTAAGTAAGCCTTGAGAGGCAAGCGTTAAGGCACTCACTCTAGGTTCAAACTCATTAACCGATGATGCGATCCTTAGGTTTTGTTGTAAGCTTTCCTGAGTTTGATGATCTATCAAGGCAATCGTCAAACCACAGTTTTTCAAAGAAGCAGCCAAGGCAGCGCCCACTAAACCAGCTCCAACAATGGCGATATCGACATTAACTAGATTTTGTTTCATGTTTTTTCACTTACTTAAACGTTATGAAGCTTTTGAATGAAGCTTCGATTTTCTGCCTGCTAAGCCCATTGCACGCGAGGCA
>CAXBDA010000005.1:0-74415 GCA_963974595.1 uncultured Oleiphilus sp.
AAGTATTACAACGCATACTTAGGCTAAATATAATGCTGAGCTTGAACAGACAATCAATTCGAATCACTCTTATTGGCTTGGGTTCTATACTGCTAATATTAGCGATAAATATGGCTGATAAAACCGAAACACACCCTGCAAATACCTTACTGGGCAGCCAGGAAATAACCAAACCCTCAGCATATTTGGTCGACAGTACATTTAATTTGTTCAATGCTGAAGGAAAGTTATCCAAGCTTCATGCAGCTAAAGCTTTTTTTTATAAAGATCAGGACGCCATCAAAATAGAAAATCCTGAGTTTTTAAGTGACGATATAAATACCAGCACCCTGTTAACGGCAAGAAATGGCCTTTACCATCCGTCCAATGAAAGCTTATTACTGGAAGGCGACGTCATTGCCAAACAAACAGAAAACATGAAAACGGTTTGGCAATTAAAAACTGACAAACTCAACATTGATAATAAAACCGGCATGTTATTCACTAATGAGGCTGTCGATATTACAAGCGGCTCACACAAGCTTCAAGCAACTGGTATCACAGTATCGTTAAACGATAGAAACATTAAACTGCTATCAAATGTTAGAGGTAAATATGTATTCGAATAATAAGCCTTATATCTTTTACAAAACGTTTTTTTTAATATTAAAAGTCTTTTTTATTAGCTGTCTTATCTCTTTACCTGCTTTAGCAATCGACCCAAACAGCAAATCACCCATTGAAATAGAGTCAGATCAGGCAACCCTTGATGATAAAACAGGCTCTTCAACCTATTCTGGCAATGTCATTATTACACAAGGCTTATCTCGCTTAGAAGCAGACTTTATTACCGTGAATTCTGCTGAGAGAAAAATCAGCTCAATCAGCGCGACGGGCTCACCCGCTCACTTTGTCCAGCAAACCGAATCAAATGGCCTCAGTACTCACGGTTATGGTAATGCCATTACCTACCGCACAGATGATGGGTCACTTACATTTAAAGGAAACGCACGACTTATTCAGGCTGAAAACTCATTTTCAGGTGAAGAAATTGAATACGATGTTATAAAGAAAGCCATTAAAGCAAAGGGTGATGAAAATATTGGTACCCGTGTCAAAATCCAGTATTTCCCTCAGCCCTAACTAAAAACCAAATACATTATTTTGTATTATATTCACTAGCCTGCCCCTATATAATTATGAAAACACTTAAAGCAAATAACTTAGCTAAAAGCTACAATAAACGACAAGTCGTTATAGATGTTTCCTTGGAAATAAATAGTGGTGAAATAGTCGGATTACTTGGCCCCAATGGCGCAGGCAAAACAACGTGCTTTTATATGATTGTCGGTCTTGTAAAACATGACAAAGGCTCAATCTATATTAATGAAAAAGATATAAGTAAAACCCCCATGCATGGTCGTGCCAAATCAGGCCTTGGTTATTTGCCACAGGAAGCGTCTATCTTTAGAAAACTTTCTGTTAAAGATAATATTTTAGGTGTACTGGAAATTAGAAAAGACCTGACAAAGCAACAACGTATCTCAAAAATGGAAGAGCTACTGAATGAGTTTCATATAACACACATTCAAGATAGCTTGGGCATGGCTTTATCAGGTGGCGAACGCAGGCGTGTCGAAATCGCTCGGGCTTTAGCCATGGAGCCTGATTTTATTCTGCTTGACGAACCATTTGCAGGTGTAGACCCTATTTCTGTGAATGATATTAAATTGATTATTAAGCACCTTAAAAACAAAGGGATAGGTGTGCTTATAACCGACCATAATGTTCGAGAAACCCTTGATATATGTGAAAAAGCCTACATTGTTGGTGGTGGCCATATTATCGCTTCAGGGTCGGCGGATGACATCCTGTCAAATAAAAAAGTAAGAGAGGTGTACTTGGGCGAACAGTTCAGGCTTTAACCTTAAAGCACACTAAATTAAGTATTTAAACCCAGCTTATTAGCTCATTTATTGATCAAAAACAATAATTTGCATAAAGTTACCTTAAATAAAGTGTATTTTGTTTCACAAGCAGCCAAGGTAGCACTACACTATAAATATCAGCTTAATAATTGAAAGAAACGGACATATCATTTCTCGAATGAAAAGCATAAGCGACAATACATGATTCAACGTTCTAGTCTCATTTTATTGAGAGCCTTTTTATAATGAAGGTATCTCTGCAGTTAAAGCTGGGTCAACAGCTCACAATGACGCCACAGTTGCAACAAGCGATACGTTTGCTACAACTATCAACACTTGACCTGCAACAAGAAATTCAAGAAGCCTTAGAGTCTAACCCCATGCTAGAAGTGCATGACGAAGACTCTGGAAACAATGACGCCTCTGAACTTGAATCACAGACTAGTACCAATGAAAACAAGAATGATCAGAGCAATAATTCAGAGCCTGATGACTATAAAAATACCGCAGACTCTACTTCATCTCCCGAAAGTGTTAATAATTCAGAACAAAGCTCAGACGACTGGTCTGAGAATATTCCTGATGATCTTCCTGTTGATACTGTATGGGAAGATATATACCCAAATAATGCACCTTCCAGTGGCAGCTCTTCAGAAGATGATCTAGGTTCGTTTGAAAGCCGAAATTCGGCAAGCGAGTCTCTCAGCGACCACCTCCAGTGGCAACTAAACCTCACTCCATTGTCAGACAGAGACCGGTTTATCGCCATCTCTATAATAGACTCAACCAATGTTGATGGTTACTTAAGCGCTAGTATCGAAGAAATTCATGGAGACTTATTTTCTGAAGAAGATGAAGACCCTGTTGAGCTAGATGAGGTGCAAGCCGTACTGAAACGACTACAGCATTTTGATCCTCCTGGCGTATTTGCAAAAGACTTACCTGACTGTTTGTTACTTCAGCTGAAACAGCTTGCAAGTGATACGCCTTGGTTAGGTCAGGCCAAACTAGTTATTAGCCACTACCTTAACCTGCTTGCAAATAGAGATTATGCGCAATTACTCAGAAGAAGTAGACTAAAAGAACATGAACTGAAAGATGTCATTACCCTTATCCAATCTCTTAACCCCAGGCCAGGTGAATCAATAGCATCACCTGAGCCAGAATATGTTGTACCCGATGTTATTGTTAAAAAAGAAAAGAATCGCTGGTGCGTTGAGCTAAACCCTGAAATTGCCCCCAAAATAAGAGTCAACAACAGCTACGCATCTTACATTAAGAGAGCAGATAACAGCCAAGATAACACCTACCTAAAAGATCAGCTTCAAGAAGCTAAGTGGTTTATCAAAAGCCTTCAAAGTAGAAATGAAACCTTATTGAAAGTGTCCAGCCAAATTGTATCTCATCAGCAAGGCTTTTTAGACTATGGTGATGAAGCTATGAAGCCACTCATACTCCATGATATTGCTGAAGCAGTTGAAATGCATGAATCTACAATTTCTCGCGTAACAACACAAAAATACATGCACACCCCGAGAGGTATTTTCGAGCTGAAATATTTCTTTTCAAGCCATGTAGGTACTGCTTCTGGTGGTGAATGTTCTTCTACAGCGATTAGAGCGATCATTAAAAAACTGGTGTCTGCAGAAAGCGCCAAGAAGCCATTAAGTGATAGTAAAATTTCTGACATTTTAAAAGAACAAGGTATTAACGTTGCGCGAAGAACGATTGCAAAATACAGAGAATCAATGAATATCCCGCCTTCAAACGAAAGAAAGCGCCTGATATAAGTAATTAAAAATTTAGCTGCCACTTTATATAAATAAAAGTAAGGTAGCATTAGGAAATGGTCACTTAAGATTTTATTTAAAGACCATTAAAATAAAAGATGATAGGAGAAAGTTATGCAATTAAATATTACTGGCCATCATGTTGATTTGACCGACTCACTAAAAACCTATGTCAGCACTAAATTGCAAAAATTAGAAAGGCACATTGATAACATCAGTAACGTTCAAGTTACGCTCTCCGTTTTAAAGCAACGACAAATTGCTGAATCTACCATTCATATAAGTGGTGCAGATATACATGGGACGGCTGAGCATGAAGATATGTACGCAGCCATTGACTTATTAATCGACAAACTAGACAGACAAATTCTTAAGCACAAAGAAAAGAAAGTCGATAGAGCTCATGGTAGCGCAACCCGCTAAACGGAGAATTTTCTGAGTATCATCATGCCTAACCATACTATTACCATTGAGGCTATTTTATCTCCCGAGCTTACCCAAACGGGTTTGCCTGGGAGTAGCAAGAAGAAAATTCTTCAAGAAGTAGCCACTCAAATCTCAAGACAGTTCCCTCAACTTGAAGAGGATGTCATCTTCGAAAACCTGATTGCCAGAGAAAGATTAGGTAGTACAGGGATTGGGCAAGGCATCGCGATACCACACAGTCGGCTTGAAAACCTAGAACAAGTGATAGGTTGCTTATTCACATTAGGCGAAAAGATTGACTTTGATGCGATAGATAATAAGCCAGTCGATATTTTATTTGTTCTGATAGTGCCCCAAGAAGCGACCAGTGAGCATCTTGAATTACTCAGTCAAATTGCCGAAAAATTTAATAACCCCACATTCTGTGAAGAAATTCGAAAGGCTCCTTCTGGCCAAGAGCTCTATAAAAAAGTAATTGGCTTAGTATAAAAATAATCCATAGAATGGCCATATTGATACTATAACAGTTATATTTTGGGTCATGGAAATGCTATGAAATTAGTGATTGTTAGTGGTCGTTCAGGTTCTGGCAAAAGTACGGCGCTTCATGTACTTGAAGATCTAGGATTTTACTGTATCGACAATCTTCCTGTTGGCCTGCTTCTTGAACTTGGCAAACAGGCATTTAATGGAAATGACAAGCGCTTAGAAAATATAGCTGTCAGTATAGATGCGCGAAACTTACAAAATGGCATCGATACCTTCCCTGCATTTTATGAAGCATTGCAACACGAATTGGTTCAAATTGATGTCATTTATCTGGATGCCCACAGCGATACCCTACTAAAAAGATTTCATGCCACTAGGCGTAAGCACCCTCTTAGCGATTCAACTCACTCTTTAACCGAAGCCATTGAAAGCGAAAAAGAACTACTTGTTCCCTTAGCAACTAAGGCTGACTTAGTCATTGATACCACTCAGCTATCTCTTTATGAGTTACGGGATTTAATAAAACTGCGCGTATCTGGAAGAAAATCTCAAGAACTAGCACTACTCTTTCAATCTTTTGGCTTTAAACATGGTGTCCCCAGCGATGCTGATTATGTGTTTGACGTTAGATGTTTACCAAACCCATATTGGGATCCAAAGTTAAGACCTTATACTGGCTTGGATCAACCTGTCATAAACTTCTTAAAAAACCAAGAAGATACCCAGATAATGAAAAATGATATTATTGCCTATCTTGAAAAATGGCTGCCAAAGTTTCAAAACTCAAATAGAAGTTACATGACGGTTGCAATAGGTTGTACAGGTGGGCAACATCGCTCTGTTTTTATGAGCCAAGAGCTGGGTACTCATTTTAAAGAGCACTTCAATAATATTCAGATACGTCACAAGGAGCTGACAGGGATAGAAAAAAAACATCTTGATTGATGCGATAGCCTCAGATTCAGGTATACTTTCGCAAAAATTTTAAGTAAAGGTTTTCTTCTAATGGTCTCCGAAAATATTGTCATTATTAATAAGCTTGGCCTTCATGCAAGGGCTGCAGCAAAATTTGTCAGTACAGCCACAAAATTTGAAAGTAATGTGGAAATTTCTAAAGATGACCGTACCGTTGACGGAAAAAGTATTATGTCTGTCATGATGCTTGCGGCAAGTTGTGGCACAACTATCTCAATAAAGACTGATGGCCCAGACGAAAATGATGCTTTATCTGCAATAAAAACACTTATTAATGATAAATTCGGTGAAGGTGAATAATTGAATCTGACTTGCTAAAGCCGCTTAACCTGCTTTCAGGTCTCTCTTCTTATTGAGATGCCATATCTTACGCTATACTTTATAAATAACTATCTTACGATATTTGGATGTTTCCTTAATGGCTAGCAAATACACACCAACTCACGATGAATCCAAGTTCAAAAGCATTAATGCTGCGCTTGAATCCGGATCTATTAAGCAGTTGACGCGTATTGTTAATAAAGGATTAAATTCAAGCGATATAGCCCATCTCATCGAATCCTCCCCGCCTAAAGAAAGAAATATAATTTGGAGAATCCTTGAGTTAGACCTTCGCGGTGAAGTCCTTCAATATTTAAGTGATGACATCCAAGCGCATTTTTTAAGTAAGCTAAATCCGCAAGAAGTATTAAGTGTCACAGAAGATCTTGATACTGATGATATAGCCGATATCCTTCAGCAACTTCCTGAGACAGTAATTCAAGAAGTTCTGAGCTCCATGGATAGCCAGGACAGAGTCAGGGTCGAAAAAGTACTCGCTTACCCGGAAGATACGGCTGGCGGTATAATGAATACCGACACTATTACGATCCGTCCTGACATTACTATTGATGTTGTTCTGAGGTATCTTCGCAGGCACCGCTCATTGCCAGACATGACTGATCAACTTCTTGTTGTTAGCCGTAAAGATGAATTAATCGGTTCCCTGCCGATTAATAAATTACTCGTCTCAAGTCATAGCGCGACTGTTCGAGAAGTGATGGATACAGATATCGTGACAATCTATGTGGATTTAAAAGATAGTGAAGTGGCCACTCTATTTGAAAGACAAGATCTAGTGTCAGCCCCAGTTATAAATGAACAAGGATTATTACTTGGTCGTATTACCATCGATGATGTTGTTGATGTTATTCGAGAAGGCGCAGATCATTCCCTTATGAGCATGGCGGGTTTAGATGAGGAGGAAGATACCTTTGCCCCTATCAGGCAAACATCCCAACGTCGGGCAGTCTGGTTAGGCATCAATCTTATAACAGCCTTTATCGCTTCTTTTGTGATTGGTCTTTTTGAAGGCACTATCGAGAAAGTCGTTGCCCTTGCCGTGTTAATGCCGATCGTTGCGAGTATGGGAGGCGTCGCAGGCAGTCAAACATTAACTCTAGTCATACGCGCAATGGCTGTGGGACAAATTAGCCGTTCAAATCTATCATGGTTACTAAACAGAGAGTTTTTTGTTGGTGCTATCAATGGCTTATTATGGGCTCTTGTTGTTTCATGTATTGCGATGATATGGTTTGAAGATTTAATTATCGGTATGGTGATCGCTGCGGCAATGGTAATCAATTTAGTGATTGCTGCTATCGTAGGTACCATGCTCCCAATATTTTTAAAATCGAGAAATATTGACCCTGCGTTGGCAGGCAGCGTGATATTAACAACCGTCACCGATGTGGCTGGATTTCTTTCATTTTTAGGCTTAGCCACCTTGGCTTATGGCTTCTAACTTTCGAGAGCAACATGCAAGATCAAGATCAGAATTTTGACGAACATCTATATGATGAAAACGGCGATTTAATTAAGAGTAAATCCCAAATCAAAAGAGAAATGACCGCATTACAGGATCTGGGTAAAAAACTAATAGACTTAAAAGACTCACAATTAAAAAAAATGCCCGTTAGTGATGAGCTGTTTGTTGCCATCAAGGAATCCAGAAACATCACTCAACGCGAAGCAACAAGGCGTCACCTCCAGTTCATTGGCAAGCTAATGAGAGACCAGGATAGCGAAGCGATACAATATGCACTTGATGAATTTGACTCTAGCAGCCAACGATTTGCACAAACAGTACATGAATTAGAGGTATGGCGAACCAGGCTCATTGAAGATGCAAGCAATAGCGTCACAGAGTATGTCGAGCAGTATCCAAAAACAAACGTTCAAGGCCTAAGACAATTAATAAGAAGCGCAGCTAAAGATCAAAAAAATAATAAAAATACCGGGGCAAGTAAAAAGCTGTTTCAATATCTTAGAGATAACGCAAAAAGCCATACTTAGGGTTCAACTACAAAAGCGGTAAGAAACGCCCACTCATGCGACTTAAGCTGTTGATATAAAAGAACATCATTGTCACCATTTTTTTGAAAATCAATTATCTTTCAACTTCTTTCCTGGACTCTCTATATTCGCAAAAGTGCCTTATTTTTATATGACGGAGTACGGTGTTGCCGGGAGGTTTGTTCTGGTCATTAAATAGGAGTTTTGTCGAACACTTACTGGGTATATATTTTCATGCTGATAAATTATGAGGTGATCATAAAAATCAACCACCTCATACTGGTGAGTTTCAATAGCATCGGATAAGAATGAAATAGCCTGTTCAATATTTTTTCTAAGCTCACACTGACTCTGCATCTGAACCAATGCAACCTTGAGCCTGTTTTCAGGGTTTGCCGACATTACGCGTCCCTTTTTCTTTTGTACGATCTTTTTTGCTCGCGTTCATCGCTTGTTTAAGATCTACCCTTGGTTTATCCCATGTCCCCGTAATATCATATCTCGACGTCGTCAGAGCTGATAAGGGTTCACCTAATAATTTATCAGCGACCCACACCAAACCACCAATTTGAGGTGCGCCTAATACTAAGGCAGCAAGCGGTACATTTTGCGAAAATGGTAGCTCAACGAGCATATCAATATCTAGGACTTTAGTCGCTAGGTCACTACGCCCATTTAGTGTATATTTGCCAGCCGGGCCATCGATTATTAAAGGCTCCGTTAAGCTTAATAAACCTTGGTCCATGACTGCCTTGGCAACAAAAGTATCGTAGCCTATGCCACTTTTATATAAGTCTGAAAAATCCAGTTTTAAACGACGTTTAATCGACTCCGCATTCAATATGCCAAATAACCTTAACACACCCGTTTTTTGATCTTCCGTTTTCAGAAACCCGTCTTCTAAAGCGATAGAGATATTGCCAGATAGCTCAGCTAATGAAAAGTTCAAAGGTGATTCAGGCCAAACCAGTGCCATTTCAGTAGTATAACGAGCGCTAGTCATTAAAGCGGGTAAGTCGAAAGCATTGAGGACTGAACTTATATTTTCACCATTCAACGATATGGTAGCGATGGTATTTTGAACACCGGCGTTATAACGCCAATTTAACTGCCCCGTAATATTACTACCCTTGATATGACCTTTAATATTTCGAAAAACACTACCTGATTCATCCGGTGCTAAATCGAACTGCCAATTCCCTACCGGTCGGTTATCTAATAATAGATTTTTCGCATTAAAGCTTAGCCGTGGGAAATCCCTAGGATCTAGATCAGCCTCTGCGTTCTCCACTTCTGGCTGCTTTGGCTCTTCTGCAGAAGCAAGCTGAATCAGGTTCAGTTTTTCAAATTGTAGATTTAGTTTTTCGTCTTCATCTTCAGCTGCTATTAACACGCTTCCAATAGCATCTTTCCCTTCAATATCAATTTTCCAAGCTTTTTCAAGGGGTTGAATGATTAAAGAGCTTTGTTCGAAAAGATGACCAAATGCATTTAGTTCATTTATATCAAGCTGTATTTGTTTTACTAAGCTGTTATTTTCATTGAGCCCTTCTTTAGTCGGTATAGGTATATCAGCTGATTTTTTTCCCAAAGCCTTCTGAATAAAGTCAAGCCATGCACTTAATTCTGCAGATTCTAAATTAGCAGCAATATTGATACCTTTGATATCGGTATTTTTAACGTGTGCTTCGCCAATAAGGAATTCACCAAATATGAGCGCACTTTTTACAAACAAAAGCTCTGCAGCTATTTTAGGCCCCCTCTCAGGGATCAAACTGCCCTCCAGATAAGACTGTTCCGGCTTCAATAATAAAGAGAGTATAAGTGCTTGTGTTTCACCCAGGTGTTTATCAAAAGGCTTAGGACACTGACAATCGGTACCTTTTAAATCAGATCTAATTGTCAGTAGCGGATATTGATTATCATCACTCGATAAGGTCAGTTCAGCTACATAGCTTAACTTGCCATTAATGAAATCGGGTTTAGCTGCGTCAAAGTAATTAAAAATACTGCCAAGACCAACACCTCCTTCCATGAATAACTGTGTTATTTGATCCGTCTGAGAATTATTTTTAGAGGCATTTGCTCTATAATCGGTTTTGATAGATAAGCTGACAGGCTCATTAAATAAGCTTGCTTTAATACTCTTGGCAGCTACACCCGTAGTAGAATCTACATTAACAAGCCCGTTTACTGCAGTAAATTTAAGCTTTGAAGGCTTATGTGTAATAGCACCATCAACTATTTTCGCAGTAACCAGATAGCCAATATCTTGCTTTTGATCGGAGTCATCTGCCTGACTCACCGGTACTTTTAAATTAATATTGATTTGTGCGCTATTATCAATCGTTAACTGCTGTGCTATTTCTTGGGTATTATTTGATATTGGCGACTCTGTTAACCAATACTCTATCAACTCTTTCGTTAATAAGCTGTTAGCAGAGATGTCAATAAAATTGGCTTTGTTTGGCTTTCCTTCAGGTAAATAGGCTTTTACATCATTAAGCGTTGTTCCTGAGATACTCGCTTGTTTGGAATCTATCCAAACCTGAGAGTTTTGTATAACAATGTCAGCATTAAGATTTTCCAGGTATGGCCATTCTTTATCAAACATGAGCACCCCATTGTTTGACTTCAGATAAACACTAGACGTAAAGCTATTAACTGCACTGACAGAGTCTACCGAGCCATAGCCGTAATAAACACCGGAGCTGACGGTTCCTGCAACCAAGGAGTCTGTTAGCCAGCTATAAAGACCACTTTTTACAAGATGATACGGGACAAACTTAACCACCTCCGGAAATAAAATATTCTGCAGCCCTATCGCCAAAGAGATCTGATCCTCTGTTTCTTCATCATTTAAACGAAGGATGAAGTCACCATAAACTAAGCTATCTGCATCGCGCCACAATCGCAAGCCATCTGATGAAATGATGACTTCATCCTGGTGCATATTCCAAGATATAAGTCCTTCTGCACGCCTTAACGCCCAAGGCTCCAAAAATAATGTTGGAAAACCTAGTTCAAAATCTTCACTAAAAAAACTTACGAAACCAGAATCATTCGTTGAAAAAACATAACCATCCAGATTTTTACCCGAGGGGGTGCTCCCATAAGCTTCTACACTCACATCCGATAACATGGCTTCAAACTCAAAGTTCGAACGCTTATCCTTCGATGATTCAGATAAAGAGGTCTCGCTGTCACTGTTGGAAGTTTGGTCAAGTTCATTGAACTGGTGAAAGTGAATATTGCTTAAATAGCCTCGTGGTTTACTCGTCGCCAGGCGTTGATGTAGTTTTTCAGGCAGAATATCCAAAGAAAGCATGAGCTCATTAATGCAATGAAGCTCTGCTTTATTAGCCTGGAGGTGAATCTCACTATCCGTAAATGAAACTTTGGCATTAGCAGGCTCACATTTAAAACCAGACCATTCAAAAGCAAAATTTTCGATTGATAATTTTTTCTCTTCACCATCACTTTGCCAGAAATAAGTGAATGCTAAGTTTTTTATGGGTGCAAGAAAATCATCGGCTACCGTCCACTCCATCTCCCTTACCTGTAAATCACCATAGATAGAGCTAATATTAAAGCCATCAAAACTAAGCCAAGCACGACCACTTGCTTCAATATTTTGAATACTGATCTTTTCCCAATCATATTTACTGAGTAATTCTCCGAAGAGCTCAGAAGATCGCGCCTCGATAAAGACTGTGCCTTTTAGTTTGTGTGTCGTAAATAGACCGCTACCTTTAAGCGAAAAATTTAATAATGTTTTATCGCCGTGACTCTCGAGTAACTGGCCACTGGCAAACAGCTGCTCATCTTTATAATTTACATTTAGTGTCGGTGCCCTCAACGCTCTAAGCTCACCCATATCGTTAAATATTGATGCACTTAATTCTTGAAGATTGATTGTTGTGCCATTGAAAAATGACAACACCTTAGAGATAGCAGTGCTCGTTGTACCTTTATAATCGGCAGTAGCTTGTAGTTTACTTGAGTTGAAACCTAAAAATTCCCAGTGACCATCATGACCCTGCATAAGCGACATAGCGGTTTGCTCAACTAAAACACGATCAAATTTAGCTTGTAGATTCAATAAGCTTTGAATGGACGAAAAGTTTAGACTAATCCGACCAATCGTTAATTGATCCTGCTCACCGATAGTCAGGCCATGAACTCTCAGAACCGGATCGAAGCCCTCCCATTGAGAGCTAATGGCATCAAATTCTACTTTTATTTCAAGCTTGGAGGATAAGTACTGAGTTAACTCTTGCTTGTAATCTGGTAAGTAATGAAGGGCAACTCTGGCGACAAGCACATAACAAGCAACGAGGAATAAAAAAAGTATCGAGAGATACTTGATAAGGTTTATTAGGAGCTTAATGCTTTTAGTAAACACGGAGTCACACTAAGACCACATCAAACTGGCCTTGATTATACATGACCTCAACCTGAAATTTGATTTGTTTGCCAATGAATGTTTCTAAATCAGCCACATTATCTGATTCTTCATCAAGTAACCTATCAATTACACTCTGTGAAGCCATCACCAAATACACCTTGGCATCATAAGCTCGATTCACACGCAAAATTTCTCGCATAATCTCATAGCAAACGGTTTCTGGTGTTTTCAACAGACCGGTTCCATCACAGATAGAGCAAGGCTCACATAAAGTTTGCCCGAGGCTCTCTGTGGTACGCTTACGCGTCATTTCAACGAGACCCAATTCAGACACACAACTCACTGTTGTTCTGGCATGATCACGCTCTAACATTTTTTCAAGCATACGAAGCACCTGCCGCTTATGCTCTTCATCATCCATATCGATAAAATCTAGAATGATGATTCCACCCAGGTTTCTTAAGCGTAGTTGCCGACCAATTGTTCTGGCTGCCTCCAAGTTGGTTTTAAAAATTGTTTCCTCTAAGTTTCTATGACCAACAAACCCGCCAGTATTGACATCAATTGTTGTCATCGCTTCTGTCTGATCAATAATCAGATAACCACCAGATTTTAACTGGACTTTGCGCCCTAAAGCTTTTTGAATTTCATCATCGATATTATATAAATCAAATATAGGGCGCTCCCCCGGGTAATACTCCAAGCGGTCACTCACATCAATTAAGAAATTTTCAGAAAATTCTTTAACAATAGCGTAGCTTTCATTTGAATCTATTCGAATCTTTTCAGTTTGCGGTTTAACCAAATCGCGAATAGCCCGGGTAAATAACGGTAAATCTTGATAGATAACAGACGAAGCGGCATTATCTTTTATGCGTTGTTGGAGTTTTTTCCATAAACGTGCAAGAAACCTAACATCCGCTTGAAATTCGTCCTCACCCGCACCTTCAGCAGCAGTACGCGCAATAAAGCCAGCAGTTGCATCGCTATTCTCTTCTTGTTGGGTGCTATTACTTAGTGTGTCTGATAATTGAACCTGACAGCTAACAATAAGCTGCTTTAAACGCTCTCTTTCAACGTCATCTTCTATGCGCTGAGAGATGCCAATATGTGATAAACCTGGCATATAAACCAAATAGCGACTGGCAATAGACAACTGCGTGGTTAAGCGAGCACCCTTGGTACCTATGGGATCTTTAATAACCTGCACGACTAGCGTTTGCCCTTCCCGCAACAAAAGCGCGATATCGGATGGTTCAGGCGTTTGAGCTTCAGGAGAGGAGTTAGAAACAATGTCGGAAACATGGATAAAAGCTGCGCGCTCCAGGCCAATATCAACAAACGCAGCTTCCATGCCAGGCAATACACGGACAACGCGTCCTTTATATATATTTCCGACTATACCGCGATTACTAGAGCGCTCAATATACACCTCTTGCAGCATGCCATTTTCAACTAAAGCTACGCGCGTCTCTACTGGCGTGACGTTGATTAGAATTTCTTCACTCATGGGCTAGCCTCTAACAACATAAAAATAAGTGTACACTATTAACGCAATGATAAAGCCAGTCTATCGGTGAGAATTAACACAAGTGGCCATGCAATTGCACTGGTAAATGCTAGCCATAAATAGGATAAACCGCTTTGTGAACCTTGTAATGCCATAGACAAGAGGTACACAACCATCAACTGAATACCTACCAAAAAGAACACAATTACCGACTGCTGAATAACAGGAAACATTTTCAAGCGTTGATGCACGCTTAACACTAAGTACGTCATCACTGAATACGCTAAAACATGGGTCCCAAAAGTCATCCCGGAAATTACATCCATCATTAAACCTAATAGTATAGCAGTACTAATACCAATCTTATCTGGATACCTTAACTGCCAATAGATTAATGTGATGACTAGCCATTCAGGCCTGAATTTAAGCAAAATATCCGGCAAACCAAGCACTTCAAGAATGGCAGCAGCCAAGAATGAAACCAATACGGCTAACCAACTAAATCTGGCTTGCATTGCGCCCTCCACTTACAATAGAGGATTGAGGAGGAATGGCAGTCTCATTAGAAGTACCAGGCTTATTTTGTTTAAATACAACCAGTAGCAACTTACTACGGTTCAATTGCGCTTCAGGAACAACTCGAACCTGAGCAAAAGACTCACCAGGCGCAATGATTACTTCGCTGACTCGCCCAACAGGATAGCCCTCTGGAAAGCGGCCACCCAGACCAGAGCTAACCAATAAATCGCCCACTTTAATATCATAGGTCGCTGGTACACTTCCCAGCTCTAAATAGTTAACTGCACCGACTCCGTATGCGATGGCTCTCAAACCATTTCTATTAATTTGAACTGGCACGGCATGGCGCGAATCTGATATGAGTAAAACCCGGCTTGATAAATCATTAGCATCAATCACTTGTCCCATCAGACCGCGCGCATCGAGCACTGCTTGGCCGAGATAAACACCGTCATTGAGGCCTTTATTTATTTGAATATATTGATTATCAGGATCTGGGCTAGCCGAAATCATTTCAGTCACCACGACCCCTTCATCCAGCAAGCGCGATGCATTCAATAATTCCCTTAAACGATTAAGTTCAGCGGTCACAGAGGATAATTTTTGGGACTTCCGCTCCAAAACAAGCATTTGTGATTTCAGCTTATCTAATTCTTCCTGTAAAGATTCACGGGAAGTAAACAAACCCGATAAGCCGTGCGATATATTTTCAGGTAAGGCGCTAAGCCAATAAATAGGGGTGAGTGCAGATCCAATAAAGCGTCTAGCAGAGTCTAGCTGAGAGAACTTTGAGTCTATAAATATGAGGCTAATTGAAAGGATGACCGCCATTGCAAGACGGTACAATAAGTAAGGGCCTTGAACAAATATGGTTTTATCAGATGACCCAATATTCATATACGATTAAAGCCCGAAGTTTTATTCAATTGGGTAGAGGCCATCGGAACCTTTATCAATTAATTCGAGAGCTTTACCGCCACCACGCGCAACACAGGTTAATGGGTCTTCTGCAACGATGACAGGCAAGCCTGTTTCTTCGCTTAATAGTCGATCAATCCCTCTTAACAATGACCCACCACCTGTCAGCACAATACCACGTTCAGCAATGTCAGAGGCTAATTCCGGAGGGGACTGCTCAAGCGCGCCTTTAACAGCTTGAACGATAGCAGCAAGAGACTCCTGAAGTGCTTCTAAAATTTCCTCGCTATTCAGAGTAAACCCGCGCGGCACACCTTCAGCAAGATTACGGCCTCGAACGTCAATTTCACGAAGCTCAAGACCTTCATAAGCACAACCAATTTCTTGCTTGATTCGTTCTGCCGTCGCATCACCAATAAGGCTTCCATAGTTACGACGTACATAATTCACAATCGATTCATCGAAACGGTCACCACCAATTTTCACCGAATCTGAATAAACAATACCGTTTAAAGAAATAATAGCAATTTCAGTGGTACCACCACCAATATCGACCACCATTGAGCCACTTGCTTCTTCAACAGGAAGTCCAGCCCCTATAGCAGCAGCCATAGGCTCCTCTATTAAATACACTTCACGCGCACCGGCACCCAATGCGGACTCTCTGATCGCTTTCTGCTCTACCTTGGTTGAGCCACTAGGTACACAAACCAATACACGTGGGCTTGGCGTAATAAAGCTATTCTCGTGAACTTTATGGATAAAGTGTTGGAGCATTTTTTCCGTGACGACAAAGTCTGCAATGACACCGTCACGCAAGGGACGAATTGCCGTGATATTTCCAGGCGTTCTACCAAGCATTCGTTTTGCTTCCGCACCGACTGCAGCAACACTTTTTTGCGATCCATGATTACGGATTGCAACAACCGATGGTTCATCCAATACTATGCCTCTTTCTCGAACATAAATTAATGTGTTCGCAGTGCCTAAATCAATGGATAAATCACTCGAAAATAAACCTCGGATCTTCTTAAACATGAAAATAGATCAACCTAAAAGTAAACGGAAAAATATTCGGGCAACTTTAACAATGGCGCCTGTAGAGAGCAAGAAACATATTTAATATGAACAATATTTAAAGCTTAAGTTCAAATAACGTTCATTAATTGACCATTGCAAAGCAAGTAAACACTTAAATTTTTACAGTACTAAAAAAATCCTGATATTATAGCGCTCTTTTTTAGCATAAAAGCTAGTTTTTTATCTTAACACGTCAGTATTTGAGGAATTTCCATGTCAATCGGCCCAGAAGACATAAAAAAAATCGCACATTTAGCGAGGCTACAAATTAGCGAAAATGAAGCTGATAAACTCTGCCATGATATCGGCAACATCCTCACGCTTGTCGATCAACTCCAAAACGCGAATACAGATAATATAGAGCCGATGGCGAATCCTTTAGATGCAACTCAGGTTTTACGTGCTGATATTATTACAGAAACAAATAAGCGTGACGAACTACAGAAAATATCTCCTCTGGTTGAAGATGGCTTATTCTTGGTTCCGAAAGTAATTGAATAGCCACTTTTTACTCATTTAGCCCAACTCTTTCCTGTTCTTTTAATTTGAAGTAGCGACCTTATGTTTAACAAAACCGTAAAAGAATTATCAAATGGACTTGCTAATGGTGAGTTCTCAAGTATTGAAATAACACAAACATATTTAGATAGAATCAAAAAACTCGACGGCAAATTTAATAGTTTTATTAGCCTCACCGAAGAATCAGCTCTAAAAGAAGCCAGCATTGCAGACGCGCGGATAGCAGAAGGTAAGGCTAATATTTGGACAGGCATCCCTCTTGCCCATAAAGATATTTTTTGCACTAAAGGTATAAAAACGACGTGTGGCTCCAGGATGCTAGAGAATTTTGTATCACCTTATGATGCAACACTCGTCAGTAATTTCAAAAGTGCAGGTGCTGTTTGTTTAGGTAAAACGAATATGGATGAGTTTGCCATGGGCTCATCAAATGAAACCAGCTATTTTGGAAAAGTCATCAATCCTTGGAGTGGCGACATAGATCTTGTCCCTGGTGGCTCATCAGGCGGCTCTGCAGCATCTGTTGCTGCCCGGCTAAGCCCTATCGCAACCGCAACCGATACAGGCGGATCCATTCGTCAGCCCGCTTCATTATGCGGCTTAACCGGCTTAAAGCCTACCTATGGTCGCGTTTCACGCTATGGCATGATTGCCTTCGCTTCGAGCCTTGACCAAGCAGGACCAATGGCACGTACAGCTGAAGATGCAGCTATGATGTTAAATGTCATGTCCGGTTATGACCCTAAAGATTCTACAAGCATCAACAAAGATGTACCTAATTATACCGCTGACCTAAATAATTCAATTAAAGGTTTAAAAATCGGCTTACCTAACGAGTTTTTCAATGAGCACCTAAGCCCAGAATTGCAAGCTATCTTGCAAACAGCGATTAAATCACTTGAGTCGCTTGGAGTAGAATTTAAAGAGATTTCGTTACCCCACTCAGACTTATCGGTACCAGCCTATTACGTAATTGCACCAGCAGAATGCTCAGCGAACTTATCTCGTTTTGATGGTGTACGTTATGGCCACCGCTGTGAACATCCACAAGACTTAATGGATCTTTACCTAAGAAGCCGCTCAGAAGGCTTTGGCCAAGAAGTGAAACGCCGAATATTGATTGGTACCTATGCCTTGTCTGCGGGTTATTATGATGCTTATTATAGAAAAGCCCAACAAGTTAGGCGCTTAATTAAGAATGATTTTGTTGAAGCCTTTAAGGATGTAGATTTAATTCTTGGCCCAACATCGCCATCAGAAGCCTTTGGTTTTAATGCCAAAGGCGATGATCCGGTTAAGATGTATCTCGAAGATATTTTTACCATTTCAACTAACCTGGCTGGCCTTCCGGGCATGTCTTTACCCGCTGGCTTAATTAACGGCTTACCTATTGGAATGCAATTAATTGGCAATTATTTTGATGAAGCACGTATGCTAAATGTGGCGCATCAATTTCAATCAGCTACTGATTGGCACACCTTAGCCCCAAAAAATTGTTAAGCCGGAGAACTTAAATGACAAGTATACATACAGAATGGGAAACGGTCATCGGGCTTGAAGTTCACGTTCAACTAGCGACCAAAACCAAAATATTTTCAGGTTCTTCAACCGCTTATGGCGCCGAACCAAACACTCAGGCTAATGAAGTCGATTTAGCGTTACCTGGTACTTTGCCGGTTCCCAATGAGCAAGCGTTTCGCTATGCCATTATGTTTGGTTTAGCGATTAAAGCCGATATTAATAAGCGCTCTATTTTTGAGCGTAAAAATTATTTCTATCCTGACCTGCCAAAAGGTTATCAAACAACACAACTGGATTTACCGATTGTCGGTGCAGGCAATGTCGATATCACCTTAGATAATGGCGATACGAAAACGGTTCGTATTCATCATGCCCATCTTGAAGAAGATGCAGGTAAATCGCTACACGAAGACTATCATGGATATACTGGTATTGATTTAAATCGTGCAGGAACACCACTCATTGAAATCGTCTCTGAACCCGACATGTATAACGCTGAAGAAGCCGTTGCCTTTGCTAAGAAGCTTCATTCGATTGTAACTTCATTGGGCATTTGTGATGGCGAGATGTCGCAAGGCTCTATGCGCTTTGATGTGAACATATCAATTCGTCCAAAAGGTTCAGACAAGTTAGGTACGAGAACCGAAACAAAGAACCTGAATTCCTTCCGTTTTATGGAAAAAGCGATTGCCTTGGAAGTCGAAAGACAAATAGATGTACTCGAAAGCGGTGGCTCAATCACCCAGGAAACGCGCTTATATGATGCCGAAAAGGATTTCTCTCGTGCTATGAGAAGCAAAGAAGAAGCAAACGACTATCGATACTTCCCCTGCCCTGATCTATTGCCTGTTGAATTTGATGATAGTTATATTCAAGAAATTCAAAACAGCTTACCGGAGCTTCCAGATTCTCGTTGCACACGTTTTGTTGAGCAGTATGGCTTATCTACTTACGATGCAAGGCTAATTGCAAACCAAGCTGATTTATCTTCTTACTTTGAAGTGATGACTAGGACTTCTTCAGATGCAAAATTATCTGCTAACTGGGTGCTTGGTGAACTGAGCGCAAACCTAAATAGTAAAAATACCTCACTGAGTCATTGCCCTATTTCTGCTGAAGCATTAGGCCAATTAGTCCTTCGAGTAAAAGATAATACAATTTCATCTTCCGGCGCCAAGAAGGTGTTTTCCCTTCTTTGGAGTGGTAAAGAAGATGTTGATCAAATCATCGAACAGGAAGGCTTAAAGCAAGTTTCTGATACCGGTGCTTTAGAAAAGTTAGTTGATCAAGTTTTGGCAGAAATGCCAGAGCAAATTACCCAATACAAAGAAGCAGATGTCAAAAAACGTAAAAAACTAATGGGTGGCTTCATGGGGCCATTAATGAAAGCATCTAAGGGTCAGGGTAATCCAAAACTATTTAATGAAATTCTGGCTAAGAAATTGAACGATTAACCTTTTCTTGTTTAAACGTAACAGACAGACAAATACTTATACTTAGCACAGCGACTAAGTGGATACTTTACAAGGTTTAAGATATGACCATAAAAAATGCATTTTATGCACAATCAGGTGGTGTGACAGCCGTTATTAATGCCTCCGCTTGCGGATTAATTGAAACGGCTCGTAAACACCCAGACAAGATTGGAAAAGTTTACGCTGGCCGTAACGGTATTATTGGTGCATTACGTGAAGAATTAATTGATACAAGTCTAGAGTCGCCTGAAATCATTGCAGGTTTACGTTATACACCGAGTGGCGCTTTTGGTTCCTGTCGCTATAAACTTAAAAACTTTGATGAAAACAAACGTGAATATGAACGTCTTATCGAAGTTTTCCAAGCACATAATATTGGCTACTTTTTTTACAACGGTGGTGGCGACTCTCAGGATACTGCTTATAAAGTATCTCAGTTAAGTGAAAAAATGGGCTATCCGATTACCTGTATTGGCGTACCTAAAACAGTAGATAACGACTTACCTTTCACGGATTGCTGCCCAGGTTTTGGCTCAGTCGCAAAATACGTTGCAATCTCTACTAAAGAAGCCGCCATGGATATTGCATCCATGTGTGAATCCTCAACGAAGGTATTTATTCTGGAAGTAATGGGGCGGCATGCTGGCTGGATAGCGGCAGCGGGGGGGTTAGCAGGAACAAACGGTAACGAGCCACCACATATTATCTTGTTCCCGGAAATTGCTTTTGATCGTGAAAAATTCTTAGCCAAAGTGGATGATAGCGTTAAGGAACATGGTTACTGTGTCATCGTCGCATCTGAAGGCACACAATATGAAGATGGTCGTTTTGTTGCTGATGCTGGCGCAAAAGATGCTTTTGGCCATACACAGTTAGGCGGGGTCGCTCCGACACTGGCAAACATGGTGAAACAAACACTTGGTTATAAATACCACTGGGCTGTTGCCGACTATCTTCAACGTTCTGCACGCCACATTGCTTCAGCAACCGATGTTGATCAAGCCTACGCAATGGGTAAAGCTGCTGTTGAATTTGCTATTAACGGTAAAAATACCGTCATGCCGATCATCGTACGTGAAAGCAATCAGCCTTATAAATGGGTTGTCGGTGAAGCACCCTTAAGCCAAGTAGCGAACCAAGAAAAGAAAATGCCGATTCATTTTATAACGGACGAAGGTTTTGGTATTACCAAAGACTGTCGCGAGTATTTAGCACCACTGATTCGCGGTGAAGACTATCCTCCTTACAGTGACTCAGGCCTACCAAAATACGTCACGCTTAGTAAAAATATAGTTGATAAAAAACTGAAAACTGAATTCAAAATTTAAGCTTTATAAAAAGACCTGGAGTTTTCCAGGTCTTTAGCTTTCAAGGCTCATCTCTTAACACATCAGATTACGCTATAAACAATCCGAAGTATCTAACACTCTATGTATTACCAAGCTAGACCGCACCCAGCCATCTGGCTTTATTGTTAATAATATAAAAAATTCAAAACTACTGAACAATTTAGGACAAATATTTTATATGAAAAATACATTTATAGTTGCCACTGATGGAACACCTATTGTCGTTATTTTCTCTGAAAATTATGCTACATGGCTAGAAAACCAAGTAAGCATGGTTAGAAACTGGCTTTTAGCCACAAGATTTGATGGTAAAGGCTTTCGTATTTTACCCGGTAATGACGGTACCATTTCTAAAGTAATTTATGGGATAGACAGTAACTGTGACTATTTTGTTGCTGGTGACTTACCAACTTTATTACCTGAAGGTCAGTATTATATCAGTGAACTACCAACAGAATTACCGCCTTTAGATACTCAAAAATTCACCTTAGAGTTTGCCATCACTTGGGGCTTGGCAAGCTACTCATACGATCGCTACAAAAAAGAAAGCAAAACACTATCTACACTCGCACTATCTAGCCAGACATTACTTGATGATGCATTAAAAACAGTCACCTCAATATATCTAGTTCGTGACATGATCAATTGCCCTGCAAGTGATTTAATGCCAGAAGATATATCTAAAATAGTCGATAACCTAGCTAAGGATTACTCTGGTATTCAAGTTAAACACATTGTTGGCGAGGAACTATTAAAACAGAACTTCCCTACTATCCACACCGTCGGTCGAGCAAGTGTGCATGAGCCGCGCCTTATCGATTTCACTTGGGGTAACCCCTCTCACCCCAAAGTCACCTTAGTCGGTAAAGGCGTATGCTTCGATAGCGGTGGCCTCGATCTCAAACCCGCTTCCGCTATGCGCAATATGAAAAAAGATATGGGCGGTTCTGCGCATGTACTTGGCTTAGCAAGTCTAATTATTCAACACAACGTACCGGTTCGCCTTAGAGTTCTAATACCGGCTGTCGAAAATGCGGTGTCATCCAATGCATTTAGACCTGGTGATGTGCTAACCACAAGGCAAGGAATAACCGTTGAAATCGATAATACCGATGCCGAAGGTAGGCTGGTACTGTGCGATGCTTTAACGGAAGCAGATAGTGAATCACCTGACATAATTATTGATTTTGCAACATTGACAGGAGCTTGTCGCGTCGCATTAGGCACAGAGTTACCCGGTTTCTTTTGTAATAAAGATGAACTTGCAGTTAACTTAAATAAAGGTAGTGCTCGCGCAAAAGACCCTATTTGGCGCCTGCCTTTATTTAAGCCATACCAATCTATGCTAAGCAGTAATATCGCAGATACCGTAAATTCTGCAGATGTACCTTTCGGTGGTGCGATTACTGCCGCTTTATATTTGGAAATGTTTGTTTCAAAAGAAACACCCTGGGTACATTTTGATGTCATGGCCTGGAATAACAGAAAGCTTCCTGGAAGGCCGGTTGGCGGAGAAGCGTTCGGGATTCGGGCGGTATTTGAATATCTGAAAGACTGCTATTGCTAAGTTCGCTTTAACAAGAGCTGCATAAACGACGAGTCGCGTATGCAGCTTACAGATCAAGGTTATTTTTAAAAAACTCTATTTAAACCATTCAGTGCAGCGACACGATAAGCTTCAGCCATAGTCGGGTAATTAAACGTTGTATTAAGAAAGTAATTTAGAGAGTTAGCTTCACCTTCCTGACTCATAATAGCTTGCCCGATATGAATAATCTCCGCAGCCTGATCCCCAAAACAATGTATGCCGAGTAACTTTTTAGATTCTCTATGAAAAAGAATTTTCAACATCCCAACGGCTTCACCGGTAATTTGAGCGCGTGCTAAATCTTTAAAGAAAGCTTGGCCAACCTCGTAAGGCACCTTGGCTTCTGTCAATTCTCTTTCATTTTTGCCTACAGAGCTAATCTCAGGAATGGTATAAATGCCTGTTGGCACATCGTTGATATATCTAAAATAACTATTATTTAATAGTGCTGAAGACGCAGAACGACCTTGGTCATAAGCAGCACTGGCAAGTGCCGGCCAACCGATTACATCACCTACAGCATAAATATGCTCGAGAGTAGTACGATAATGATCGTCAACCGCAAGCTGACCACGTGAGTTAGCTTCTAAGCCAATATTTTCAAGGCCTAGATTCTGGGTATTACCACTACGACCATTACACCATAAAAAAGCATCTGCACGAATTCGTTTACCTGATGCAAAAGTAACTTCAATCGCATTATCTGTTCCAATGACAGTCTCATAGGTCTCATTGTGCCTAACCAAAACACCATTATTTCGAAGGTGATAACTTAGTGCATCGGATATTTCATCATCCAGAAAAGATAAGAGTTTCTCTCCTGGATTAATTAAATCGACTTTCACACCTAAACCAGCAAATATGGATGCATACTCAGAACCAATGACACCCGCTCCATAAATCACCATGGTGCGTGGTGTATGGTTTAACTGAAGAATAGAGTCACTGCAATAAATGCGATCATGCGAAAAATCTACATTAGATGGCCGGTAAGGACTTGAACCACTCGCAATGATGGCTTCTTTGAAATGCACTATATCTGAAGAAGTACCACCTCTAATTTCAATTTTATTCTCATCTATAAAATAAGCATTGCCGTTGTATAAATGTATTCTATTACGGGCATAAAATTGAGTACGCAGTTTTACCTGCTTATTGATAACTTTCTCGGCATTCTTCAACACATTTGGAAAAGAAAACCAGCGCGGCTCACCGATATCCCTGAACATAGCATTCGTATTAAAGGTAATAATTTGTTTAACGGCATGCCTGAGAGCTTTAGATGGAATAGTACCGACATGCGTACAGTTCCCACCTACCAGGGCTTTATCTTCAATCACCGCAACACGTTTATGGCCCTTAGCTGCATTCATGGCAGCACCCTCACCCGCAGGACCTGAACCAATCACAACAACATCATAGTGAAACTCTGCCATAAACCTACTATCTCCTTTTTGCTTTTTACATTGAAATTATAATTTACTTACTAGGTGTATCATTACTGGATGCATCATACGATAAGTCTGAAGCACTTATTTCTTCATTCTCTTTATCACATTTGCTTTTATCACCTTTACATACATCACATGCAACTTCCATCCCCAAGGCACTCATGCCGCCACAAGAACCAGAAATTGGCTTTTTCCCTAAAATAACACCGACTGACATTATTAAGACCAATAGCAACATAACACCAAAAGCAATAAAAAAGATTTCCATTAAACCTCTCCCTATCTGTAATAAATAACAACTGAATAGTGAATTAACAAAAAAGCCAAGTTAGCTTAACTAACTTGGCTTTTTTGTTTACTAATTAGCCACCAAAATCATCTAGTAGGATATTTTCGTCTTCAACCCCCAGATCTTTCAGCATTTGAATCACCGCTGCATTCATCATTGGGGGGCCACACATATAATACTCACAATCTTCTGGTGCTGGATGGTCTTTTAGGTAATTATCATAAAGTATATTATGAATAAACCCAGTATAACCTTCCCAGTTATCTTCTGGCATAGGATCAGAGAGTGCAACCTGCCAAGTAAAATTATCATTTTCTTTTTGTAAAAGATCATATTCATCTTGGTAGAACATTTCTCGAAGACTACGAGCGCCATACCAAAATGACATTTTACGTTTGGAGTTAAGGCGTTTTAATTGATCAAAGATATGTGAACGCATAGGCGCCATACCTGCACCACCACCGATAAAGACCATTTCAGCATCGGTCTCTTTAGCGAAAAATTCACCAAACGGGCCGTATACAGTGATCTTATCACCAGGCTTTAAATTAAAGACGTAAGAAGACATCTGACCAGGTGGAAGACTTGTACCTGGAGGCGGTGAAGCGATACGAATATTAAACTTTACAACACCTTTCTCTTCTGGATAGTTAGCCATTGAGTAAGCACGGATAACCTCTTCTCTCACTTCAGACCTGTACTGCCAAAGATTGAATTTATCCCAATCTTCTCTGTATCCGTCTTGAATTTCAAAGTTTTTATAATCAACTACATGTGGAGGGCATTCTAACTGAACATAACCACCTGCGCGGAAATCAACATTTTCACCGTCAGGTAAACGTAATACTAACTCTTTAATGAACGTGGCTACATTATCGTTTGATACGACAGTACACTCCCACTTCTTAACACCAAATACCTCTTCAGGAACTTCAACCTGCATATCCTGCTTAACAGGAACCTGACAAGCCAGGCGCCATCCTTCTGCTTCTTCTCTTTTTGTAAAGTGCGTCTTTTCTGTTGGTAGCATTGAACCACCACCCGCAAGTACTTTACATGTGCACTGTCCGCATGTACCGCCACCGCCACACGCTGAAGATAGAAATAAACCTTCATTAGCTAAAGTTTGAAGTAATTTACCACCTGCTGGTGTCGCAATTGGCTTATCTGACTCTTTATTTACAATGATGGATACATCACCAGTACTTACCAGTTTTGCTCTAGCCGCTAATATAATTGCGACCAAAGAAAGCACTATCACCGTGAACATGACAACGCCTAATATAATTTCTGCATTCATATCAATACCTTATTTAAATATACTCACTCGAATACCTCTCATTAAAGAGAGATACCTGAGAAAGACATGAATCCAAGTGACATTAAGCCAACTGTAATAAAAGTGATCCCCAAACCACGGAGACCTTCAGGCACATCACTATACTTTAGTTTTTCTCGAATGCCGGCCAATGCAATAATTGCGAGAGCCCAACCGACGCCAGCACCAAAACCATATACAACACTCTCTCCAAAGTGGTAATCCCTCTCTACCATAAATAAAGATGCACCTAAAATTGCGCAGTTTACTGTAATTAGAGGAAGAAACACGCCGAGTGCGTTGTAAAGGTCTTGAAAATACTTGTCCAGTACCATCTCCAGTATTTGCACAATTGCTGCAATCACACCAATATAGGTTAAAAGCCCCAAGAAACTAAGGTCTACTTCTGGATAACCGGCCCAAGCTAGCGCACCTTCTTTTAACAAATAGGTGTAAATCAGGTTATTAACCGGCACAGTAATCGCAAGAACAACTACAACAGCAATACCTAAACCGGTTGCTGCCTGAATTTTCTTCGAGATAGCTAAAAAGGTACACATACCTAAGAAGAAAGCTAAGGCCATGTTTTCAACAAATACGGCTTTAACAAACAAGCTTATATAATGCTCAATCATTAAAATGCCTCCTTAACAGTGTGAGATGATATTCTATAATCCTCAAGCTCTACTTGCTCTTTTTTCCAGCCGCGTAACGCCCAAATCAACAAACCTATGATGAAAAAAGCACTGGGAGGGAGCAATAACAAACCATTTGGCACATACCAACCACCATCATTGATAGTCGGTAAGATTTCGATACCAAATAACTTTCCAGCACCTAGCAACTCTCTAAAGAAAGCAACAGCCAACAATAGAACCATATACCCTAAACCATTACCGATACCATCCAGGAAACTAATGCCAGGGCTATTTTGCATCGCAAACGCCTCAGCACGCCCCATGACAATACAGTTGGTAATAATCAAGCCGACAAATACCGATAGCTGCCTGCTAATTTCATACGCATAGGCTTTCAATATCTGATCAACCAATATTACCAAAGAAGCAATGATTGTCATCTGAACAATGATACGAATACTCGAAGGAATTTGAGCCCTGATCGTCGCAATAAATAAGCTGGACATACCAGTTACAAGGCTTACTGCTAAGCCCATAACAATAGATAATTGCATGCTTGTTGTGACAGCAAGAGCCGAACAAATGCCCAAAATTTGCAAAGCAATCGGGTTATTGCTAAAAACAGGTTCAAAGAGAACTTTCTTAATTCTTGAATCGCTCATCTTAAGCCTCCTTACGCAGGCGACTTAAGTAACGCTGAAATCCGTTCTCACCCACCCAAAATTGAATTAAATTTGTAACACCACGGCTAGTTAAAGTCGCACCAGCGAGCCCATCAACCTGGTAATCAATAGCTTTACTTGATTTGTCGACAGAACCTTTCATTAAGTGAATCTTGGGCTCTGTACTTTCATCGAGATCATATAGTTTCTTCCCAGGCCAAAAAGCTTTCCACCTAGGATTATCAACTTCTCCACCTAATCCAGGTGTCTCAGCATGCTCATAGAAACCCAAACCAACAATGGTGTTAGCATCTTTTTCAAGAGCAATAAAACCATACAATGTTGACCATAAACCATAACCATTAACTGGAATTATGATTGTCTCTAACTGATCATCGTTTTTAACCAAATAAACTTTAGCGTATTTAACGCGACGCTTAATACTTGCTATATCATCTTCAGCAGGTAGAAAATCTGATAATTTTGGGTTTTTAGCGGCTTTTCGCTGGTCATAAGCTAATGCTTTTTTTCTGCCTACTACTTCTGGCTCCACATATTCACCGGTATCCAAGTCTACAATTTTGGCTTCGATTTTAGAGAAAGCAGCCTCAATATCAGCAGGCTTGTCGCTTTCCGGTAACAAACCGGCAGCAGCAAGAATGTTAACCTTTAAGTTAAGTGCCTTATTGATCTCTTGAGTCGGTTTCAAAATCACAACCGAACCCGCAATTACAATAGAACAAACTAGACATAGTAAAAAGGCAACCAGTATCGTTTTCTGAGTCGATTCTTTATTAGACACGTGCCAACCTCCGCTTTATATTTGCCTGTACAACTAGGTGGTCAATGTATGGAGCAAAAAGGTTTGCAAATAAAATTGCTAACATCATACCTTCTGGAAAAGCAGGGTTAATAACTCGAATAAGTACAACCATCACACCAATTAATGCACCAAATACAAACTTACCGGTATTTGTCATAGCGGCTGATACAGGGTCTGTCGCCATAAAGATCATGCCGAAACAGAAACCACCCATCACTAAATGCCAGTAAGCAGGTACTGCAAACATGGGGTTCGTATCCGAACCGATCAAATTAAACAGTGTAGATATAGCGATCATGCCGCCAAGCACACCTGTAATAATTCGCCACGATGCTATTTTGGTTACTACTAATACTGCACCACCGATCAGGATAGCCAGTGTAGATGTCTCACCGATAGAACCTTGAACGAAGCCAAAGAAGGCGTCAGACCAAGAAACTTGTTGAGCCATCAAACCCTCAATACCAGATGTTGCAACAATACCCAGTGATGTTGCGCCACTAAAACCGTCAACAGCAGTCCAAACAGCATCACCCGACATTTCCGCGGGATAAGCAAAAAACAAAAAGGCTCTACCTGTTAAAGCAGGGTTAAGGAAGTTTTTGCCAGTACCGCCAAAAATTTCCTTACCAATTACCACACCAAAAGATATACCTAGAGCAACTTGCCATAATGGCACATCGGGTGGACAAATTAAGGCAAACAAAATGGAAGTAACGAAGAAACCTTCATTAATCTCATGGCGTCTGACCATCGAAAACAATACTTCCCAAAACCCACCGACTATAAAAGTAACAACATAAATAGGTAGAAAATAGCTTGCCCCATAAACTAAGTTATGTAGCCAGTTACTTGCGTCGTGACCAATGAAAAATAAGCTGTGCCAATCGGTAGGTATGGTTCCCGTACCGGCAGCAATTGCTGAGTTAGCTTGGAAACCAAGGTTCCACATACCAAAAATCATAGCGGGAAACGTACAAAACCAAACGGTGATCATGATTCTTTTTAAATCAATGCCATCACGTACATGGGATGTCGTCTTCGTTACACTGGATGGTGAATAAAAAATAGTATCAGCCGCTTCATATAGCGCATACCACTTTTCATACCGACCACCCTTTTCAAAATGGGGCTCCATTTTGTCAAATATAGCTCTTAGTCCCATGTTTAACCCTCTTTTTCTATACGAGTCAAGTTGTCCCTTAAAATCGGGCCGTACTCATATTTACCAGGACAGACAAACGTACAAAGCGCAAGATCTTCTTCATCCAGCTCTAAACAACCTAATAATTGAGCTTGTTCAGTATCACTAACAATCAAAGACCTTAAAAGCTGAGTAGGAAGGATATCTAATGGCATTATTTTTTCATAAGCACCAATAGGGACCATGGCTCGCTCACTACCATTTGTCGTCGTCGTAAAATTAAATAATTTTCCAGAAAAAAGCTTAGAAAGATAAATATTCATCACAGAAAACTTATTTATACCTGGCGATAACCAGCCCATAAATTCTCTTTCTTTCTGATCTTCTATAACAGAAATCTGATTTGCATAGCGACCAAGATAAGCCACTGACGCTCTAGAGGTTCTTCCGCCTAAAACAGAGCCAGAAATAACCCTTGCAGATTCAGTCGTCATTTCACCTAACGTTAGTTCCGTTAAAGACGCACCTAGACGTGTTTTGATTAGACGAGGTGTTTTAATGCAAGGACCTGCTAAAGCAACCACCCTATCAACATACAGCTCACCAGAAATGAATAACTTGGCAATAGCAATCACATCCTGGTAAGCAATTGACCACACTTTCTTTTTGTCACTAACAGGGTCAAGGAAGTGAATATGCGTGCCAACATTACCCGCTGGATGAGGGCCTGAGAACGTTTCATTCACAATTCGTTTGGATGTATTGATTGCGATAGAACTATCACTCTTGGTGCAAACAAAGACTTTACCATCAGTTAGCTTTTCAATAATGGCTAAGCCTTGGTTAAAAGCCTCTTTATCAGCTTTAATGATGACGCTTGGGTCTGCTGCTAAAGGCTGGGTATCAATTGCCGTAACAAAGATAGAGTTAGGTTTTGAGTCAATTGCAGGGACCTTGCTATAAGGACGTGTCCTGAAGGCAGTCCACATACCAGACTCAATTAGGTTCGTTACAATTTGGTCTCTATTTAGCTGAGAAAGAGCTGATGGTTCAAACTTCTCAAACTCAACTGCATCGTTTCCAGCCACTTCAATCACAATGGATTGGAAGACTCTTTTTTCACCGCGATTAATTTCAGTAATTTTACCGCACGCTGGAGAGGTATATTTTACGCCTGCTGTTTTTTTATCTTCAAATAACAACTGCCCTTTCTTTACTGAATCACCTACCTGAACTGACATTGTCGGTTTCATTCCAGGGTAATCAAAGCCAATAATGGCGACTTTACTTACAATTTTAGTGTCAGATATTTTTTGCTCGGGCGAACCGGATATTGGAAGATCGAGGCCTTTTTTAATGTTGACCATTCATTCTGCCTAATCATGAGAAAAGTGAATTTTCCGTCATTCAGACATAGAAGCTATTAGTCATAACAGCTTTGCCAACATTGAAAATTAATAATCGTAATTAACAAGGTTTAGAATAACGAACCTAAAAGCGATGACAATTATAGTGATGCGCTACACATATTGCTACATAAAGACTTAAAAATTACGGTGTTTTTAAAGGCTCTTTCGCCCTTTATTCACCAACTACCTATTGAAGAGTAGGCTAAAAAAAGCTTAATTAAAGTAATACCGGCAAAGTAATTCTGTGAAGTGTAAAACTTAAAACAGCTTATCGCTCAGCCAGTTCATCTTTCAGGCTTTGCTCCATAATGTTTTTCAACATAATTCGGCTCTTTATAAAGAACTTTAATATCTTTATATTTAAAGGCGTCTTTAAACATTTGGAAAAACTCATCTAAATTTAAACGTAAAGGGTTTAAGGTCGTTGGCTGTCTGCTCGTTAGGCCATATTCAATATCCCCCACTTTCGAACAACTATGCCGCTCATCAGAGAATGTTCCAAACAGGCGATCCCAAATAATCAATACACCACCAAAATTCCTATCTATCTGCTCTGGCTTGCAGCCATGATGAACACGGTGATGAGAAGGCGTGTTCAGGACTTTTTCTGCAAAACCAAGACGACCTATCACTTCTGTATGAAGAAAAAACTGATAAGCAAGGCTTAGCTCGATCGCTAATAATGCCCAGGATTTATCAAAGCCGATAATTGCTAAAGGAATCCACCACATGACCCAGCCAAAATTCAGATCCATTAAGAAATTTTGCCGTAAAGCGGTAGAAAAGTTCATATTTTTAGAGGAGTGGTGGGTAACATGTATCGACCAAAACCAACGTACTTTATGCATCGTTAAGTGGTAAAAATAATAAAAAAACTCACTCGCAAAAAACAAGAAGATGATACTTAATAAACCATCGTTCGCCTTATATTGAAAACCATATTCTCTGACGAAGTCATAAAAAAATTGGATGAAAAGAGCAATGGCGATGCCATCTACTATTTTATATGCACCGCCAGTCACAATATTCGTTAAGGTTTCTTTTAAACTGTAAACATCTGTTCTGCCTTTTTTATGCCAATACCAAGCCTCCAGAACAATAATAGATAAAAAGAATACGCCAAATGTTAAAATGAACCCGATTGCCTGAATGACGTCCTGCATGATAAACCTCTACATATTTATTTTATTTACACTAGTTTAATAAATACAGAATGGTTATTATTGCCACTTAATGAGAGTTAATTTGCAATCTACGCCACAAAAGACCTTAAATTATGCTGAATGACCTTTTCATTACCCGCGATGTGCTCAGCTATATTCAAGCGTTTATTTCACGAAATCAGCTAAACCTTCCCGAATTCCAGAAAAGACTAAATAGCTACGCTGCCAAACAGCATATGTCATATGAACAATGGTGGACATTATTATCAGAGCTTGAATCAGCTCACCCCAGCCCTGCTTTAGGTATAAAAATCGGCCAAAATATTCAGGCACAAGAGTGCGGCGTTTTAGGTTATTTATTCAAAACCAGTAGAAATCTAGGAGAAGCACTAAAATGCTTTAATCGATTCCAAGGCTTAATCTATGCGGGCAGCAAAGCCTGCTTAAGCAATAATGACTCAGCCACTGTTAGTCTCTCGTGGGAACCTGACTATGGCTATTCAAGCCAGACATCAGATGCTTTGTTACTCGCGGCAATGATCAACATCGTCAGGGAATTAATAGAGCCTGAAATCTTACATTTGACTTACGTCTGCTTTACACAAGCCATTTCTGCCAGGGACATTCCAATATATGAAAATTTTTTCCAATGTCCAATCAAGCAGTGCCAAGCTAAGTTAGAGCTGAATTTTTCAGCAAAAGACCTAAGCATAAAAATACCCCATGTAGATAGTACACTGCATAATATTCTGGGCCTGCAAGCGGAAACATTACTCCAGCACCTTCCTGACAGTGATGGCTTTTTGGTTAAACTAAGAGACACCATAATTCGTTGCCTTCACGAAGGCTTTTCAGATACTCAGTCAGTGGCCCAAGAGATGAACATCTCGGAAAGAACATTGCATCGACGATTAAAAGCCAAAAATCGCGTTTACCGGGATATTTTAAAAGAAATACGAAAATCCATGTCAGTAAACTATTTAAGCGACCCCATACTAACCCTTGCAGAGGTTGCCTTGCTACTTGGTTATAGTGAACAAAGTACATTTTCCAGAGCATTCAAGGCATGGTATGGCATCCCCCCACTGAAATATCAAAAAACCTATTTATAGTGCAGGCTCAGGCACTCTCATAAGCCAAGCGGATTTCTGAGGCAATAATATCAAGCCCTTTAAAAACTAATTCTTCTTGCTGTGAATACGTGATGCGTAAACATTCTTTTGTGTGCTTCCAGTGACGTCTATCTTTAGCAGACAAACCAGGAAAAAAATGATGTCCAGAAACTATCAACACACCTTTTGCCTTAAGCCGAGCATATAAAATATCATTACTAACTGGGCAATCTTTTAACCAAAGCCAAAGAAACATAGCGCCTTCGACCCGATGAAGCTTCGCCGGTATACCTTTTAACTGCTTCATCAAGTAATCCCTTGTCCTCTTTGACTTCTCTTCATAATAAGGCCTGACAACTTGCGAGCTCAGAGAGATGATTTCTTTAGACTTCAGCATGTTTACGGCAAGCAAACTCCCAAAACTACCTGTCGCCAGATTCATAATCGCATTCATACTGGATAATGCTTTTATATGGGTCTCTTTGGCGATCACTATACCTGTTCGTACCGCAGGCAAGCCAAACTTGGAGAGACTCAAACATAAAATAATATTCTCATTCCAGATTGGCTCAGCTTCAGAGAAGATCAAATTGGGAAAAGGCGTACCATAAGCGCCATCTATAATCAGCGGTACGCCATTCGCCTTGGCAAACTTATCCAGCTTTGATATCTCATGATCCGTCAATACATTACCGCTTGGATTGGTCGGTCTGGAAACACAAAGCGCACCCCATGAATCGGAAAACTGCAGCTGTTCAAAGTCGATATGATATTTAAATGTGCCTGAATCAATCACCTCAATGCCCGGCTTTGAAGAATGAAAAAAATCCTCAGTAATGCCTGAATCACTGTAGCCGATATATTCAGGTGTTAGTGGAAAGTGTATTTGTTTATATGAGCCATCTTCGAATTCGCCTGCCAATAAGTTAAATAACATGAAAAATGCTGACTGGCTTCCGTTTGTGAGCGCGATATTCTCTACCCTTAAATCCCAAGCAAACTCGGCATTTAAAAGATCTTTAAGTGCACGTATAAACGCCATATTTCCCTGTGGTGGATCATAAGTTCCAATTAAAGCCTCAAACTCCAAACGTGAATCAATAATTTCCTGTAGGCGAGACTTAAAAGCATGCTGAACTTGAGGAATATGCGCAGGATTTCCACCGCCCATCATAATCATCTCTGATTCACCACTTAATGCCTCACCTAAATCATCCATTAGGCTTGTAATACCCGCATCAGAACCAAACTTTTGACCAAACTTAGAAAATGTCACATTGCTTACCCTAATAAGATATTAATGACGGAGTATAAGTTTAATGGATTGTTGAGGTGAACCTTTTTTAACTGTTATGTGTTTTCGTGACTTGTTATAAATAAAAATCATTCATTAAAGAGACGTCACTATGCGTTTTATATTCCCCCCTCTACTCCTTCTAATATTGAGTTTATCAGTACAGGCAAATGAAACGTCTACCATTCAGGTTAGTGCAGAAGGCGCAGTTAAAACACAGCCTGATGTTGCTGTCATTAATTTAAGCGTTCATGGCTCAGAAATGAAAGCGGATGCCGCAATGAACAGAGTGGATAAGCAAGTCAAAAAGCTAGTGAAGCAAATAAATTCATACACTATTAAGGAAGGCAGCTTTGACTCTAGTCAGACCTCAATCCAGCCGGAATATGATTACCAGGCTAAGCCAAGAAAGTTAGTCGCATACAAAGCAAGCAGGAATATTTCGTTTCATTTAACGAACCTAAAACAACTAGAAGCATTAATGCAGGATATAAGTCAGCTGGATCTAACTAATATTAATAACGTTTCTTTTACTGTGCAAAATATGCAAGAGTTTGAAGATATTGCCCTAATTAATGCCATAAAAACAGCAAAGCATAAGGCAAATATTATTGCAGAAGCGCTAGGTGTAAAAATCAAAGGAATATACAGAGTGAATCATAATGTTAGACAAACCCAGCCTGTCTATGCAAGGGCATTATCTGCTGAAATGGATATGAGAAAATCGAGTTCTTACCAGCAAAAAGATATCGACGTAAAGACTAACATAGACATTGAATTTGAACTGAAATAGCCTCAAGAAACAAAATGTGCCTCATTATAAATTGCTTCCCAACGAGGCGTCGCTTCTGCGACAAAACTATCCGTAAAATGGTTGGTAAAGACATTTTTTGAATTAAACCAACGTATCACTGAAAAATCGGGTTTTGGCCCAATATCCATCCAGTGTTTCACGCCGGATGGAATAATCACAAAATCTCCCCGGCTGCATTCCAAAATATGAATTTTATGGTTGATATTCAAATACACCAAGACTTTTCCTGCCAAGAAAAATCGAACTTCGTCTTCTTCGTGTGTATGCTCCGATAAATAGCGCCCTCTTACTGAAACAGAAAATGCATCAGTCGGCTTCATCGTCACAACATCAACCTGAGAATAACCAAAACTTTCTTTCACTTTGGTTATTTGGTCGCGATATATTTTAAAAACATCACTTTCTAAAACTGGGGCATTCGGCAGATGTGTCATCGTTGGCCACTGTTCAAAATGAACACCGACTTCAGCAAGCTTTTCGGAAAACAGGGACGCATCCTCCGAAATTTTATAAGGTTTTTGTAGATTAAATTGTGTGTAAAAAGCGAGTTTACTCACATCATGATTCCAAGCCGGTTAATACATCACCTGCACTCGTCAGTTTGAGCGCAGGCCGTACAAGCTCTATTGCTTGAATATAGTGTGGCAGAAGAAAAGTATAAATGGATAGACGAAACTCGCTTTTTATGGCGAAATAACAATTGTTAACTTTTTATTTTATCTTTATTAACAAAGAGTTACATAAAATAATATAGCTTATCAAATGGATAAAACACAGCATTACTTTGGTACACTATTAAATCAGTCACTTACTTAGGTGTTGATAACGTGATGCGATTAGTTCAGCACTAATCGCAACTGCAATTTCTTGAGGCGTTTTACTATGAATATCCAGACCAATGGGAGCGTGCAAGCAAGCTAACTGTTGCTGCGTTAAGCCTAAGCGTTTCAAGCGTTCAAACCTATTCTGGCTTGTTTTTATTGACCCCATTGCACCAATATAAAAAGCATCAGAATTCACTAATGCCTCCATTAACGCCATATCGTCAAGCTTTGGGTCATGCGCTAAACAAAGAATTGCACTAAAAGAATCAGCAAAGCTATGCCTTACTAAATCATCAGGCAGTTCAGATGAAATCTTATAGTGTAAATTTTCTACCTGAAACCGTTTGATATATTCAACTCTTGGTTCACAGATAGTGACATCAAAGCCAAGTGTTTCTGCAAATTCACTCAGATAAAGCGTCACATCCCCCATACCAACAAGAAGTAATCGATAACTTGGGTCGAGTCTATGATAAAGCTGATTTGAACGTTTGTTATAAATCAGTTCTTCTTTTCCGGAAACCATTTCACCATAAACCAGTGAATATCGTCTAATGAACGGGTTGCTTAAATCTAATGATCTGGCAATTGATCGATGACTTATCAAGGCTTCTTTTAAAGCAAAGAAGTGCTGATGACAAAAAGAGTCAAAAATAGGTTCTATAAGCAGCTCTACTTTACCGCCACATGGCAAAAGATAACGAGCACTTTCCTCGCGGGTATTGCCATATATTTTTGTAAGGAAGGTTGTTGTGTTGTTGACAGGATTACAAGAAAACTCTTTTAAAAAATCAAATAGATCGTTTTCTATACAGCCGCCCGACAAAGAACCGACTTGTTTATTCTTATCAAGATTGTAGGCTAACAAACTGCCAACAGGTCTGGGTGATGCCCCCCAAGTATTGAGCACCGTAATAAAAAAAACCCGATCGCCCTGCTCCAACCAATTATAAGTCGACGTTATTACTTGCAGATTAAGCGCATTCATATATCACTATGCCAATTTAAAAGGCATATCCCTAAAACGTTGATTTCTTGCTTTAAACAGAGCTGATGCAATAGCAGGTGCAAGCGGAGGCAAACCAGGTTCACCAACACCTGTTGGCGATTCGTCACTGTGAATAATAGCCACTTCTATCTCTGGCGCCTGATTCATTCTCATCATAGGGTAATCATGAAAGTTACTTTGTTGAACGACACCATCCTTGAGTGTTATTTCACCGTACAGCGCTGCTGTTGCACCAAAAATAATACAACTTTCCATCTGCATCGTCACAATATCCGGGTTAACAACCAGTCCGCAGTCTATCGCGCAATAAACACGCAATAATTTAATTTCTTCATTAACGACTTTAAGCTCTACTAATTCTGCGACATAAGAACCAAAAGACTTATGCACCGCAAGACCCTGATACGCACCTTCTTCAGAAGGTTGCCCCCAATTACCCATATCGACAACTTTTTCTAATACACCCAGTGTTCGAGGTGATTCAGTGAGGTATTTCTTCCTGAAAAGAAATTCATCCATATTGGCTTGGCTGGCGAGTTCGGACATCATACTTTCAATCGCAAATGCTGTGTGAGAATGGCCTACAGAGCGCCAATAAGAAACGGGCAAACCAGCATCCGCTTTTGTGTGACGCACCTGCAACGAAGGAAAGTTATAAGGTATGCTATCGGCACCTTCATAGGCAGATGTATCTGCCGGTGTAACGGGTGACCCAGCGGTTAATAACCCTACTTTACCTAAGGTAGAATACATAAACTTAGGTGACCAGGGGAACATCGCCGGTGAAGCATCCCATACATACCAATCCATTATATTTGGCGCTACGATTTGGTGATCCCATGCCACAGGCATTTGATTCTCATCCAATGCCACTTTAATTTTATGCAGTGTTGCAGGACGATAAACATCATGCTGAGTGTCTTCTTCTCTAGACCAAACCAGTTTAATCACGCCACCCGTTTGGGCTGAAATTTCAGCGGCTTCAGCCACAAAGTCTTGTGATAAACGTCTGCCAAATCCACCACCAATAAACTGGTTATGGATTTGCACCTCAGACAGGTCAACATCCGTTACTTTCGCGACAGCAACAGCCGCGATATCCGGTGCTTGGGTTGATGTCCAAATATCTACTTTATTTTTTTGGACATGAGCTGTGCAGTTCATCGGTTCCATTGTGGCGTGCGCAAGAAATGGCGTCGTAAATTCAGCGTTTAAAAAGTCTGTTGTTTCATCAAAGGTACTCTCGACATCACCTTCTTCACGTTTTATATCACCGTCATCTTGCTCTGATTTCTCCCGATAAAGCGTAAAGACATCCTCCATGTTTTTAACCATGCTTGGATTCTTCGACCACTCAATATTGAGCCGTTTTTGCGCCTTTTTAGCCTGCCAATAAGATTGAGCAATGATAGCAATACCGGATTTAATCTGGACAACCGCTTCAACCCCATTAACGCCAATTAAAGATTGCCCATTATGTAGGATTGCTTTAGTACCATAGACCGGCGATCTTGAAACAACTGCGTAGCGCATACCTGGAATATCAATATCTATCCCATAATTAGCTTGGCCAGTGACTTTAAGGTGGCTATCTAATCGTTTGGATTTTTTACCGATATAGGTAAATTCAGACGGTTGTTTTAAGGGGATGTCCGAAGGCAATGATTGTTTCGAAGCGATCACACATAGATCACCAAAACTAGCCCTTTTAGCACTACCGATATGCACAACATGCTTATTATCAATACGAAGATCATCAAGCGGAACCTGAAAAACGTCAGAGGCCGATTTCAATAACAATAATTTCGCTAAAGCCCCTGTTTCCCTTAATACTTGCCAACTAGAAGATAAACTATTGCTACCACCGGTAATCTGTAACCCATAGTCACGGTTTCGATAAACCGTTTTAGCGGGCGCAAATACAATTTCAAACAAGTCTGGGTCAGTATCAAGCTCTTCTGCAACTAAAGTGGTTAAGCCCGTATACGTTCCCTGGCCCATTTCGACTCTATCTAAGGTAAATATCAATCGGTTATCAGTAGTGATTTCTAGCCAGGCATTCGCCTCCCAATTGCCATTTTCCTGCAGCGAGTGGGAATGCAAACTTTGGCAGCCAGGCAAGGCTAACGCAATCGTCAAACTACCTGTGCCCGTTAAAGAAGCTTTAATAAAATTTCGTCTAGAAGTAATAATTTGGTTCACTGTGCAGCCCAACTTTTTATTTTTTATTCAATGAAATAATTTACTCGTTTTTCTAGATGCGCTACGACGACATTTTGGAAACATCTAAGGCATAAGAAAGATCAACCACTTCGGTTTTTTTAGCAGCCGCTTTAATGGCAGCCTTGATTCTAGGGTAGGTTCCACAGCGGCAAATATTGCCTGACATAGCCAAATCAATGTCGGCATCTGAAGGTTGGGGATTGTTTTTCAACAAGGCACTGGCAGACATTAATTGACCAGATTGGCAGTACCCGCACTGGGGCACATTAAACTCAATCCAGTATTCTTGAAGAGGGTGTAACTCTTGAGAATCGGCAGATAAGCTTTCTATCGTTGAAATATGTTTCCCTTCAACCGCAGAAATAGGCGTAATGCAGGAGCGAATGGCGACCCCCTCTAAATGCACAGTACAAGCACCACATAAGCCCGCACCACAGCCAAATTTAGTCCCCTTAAGCTTTAATTCATCTCGAATCACCCACAATAAAGGCGTATCCGACTCAGAGCTAATGTCTTTCACTTCACCGTTAATCGTTAACTTCATCTCACCAGACCTTTTATTTTTTACGAAGAATGAAGCATATAAGCAAATGAGTCAATACTTATGACTACCAGTCATAAGTTAGCGTAAACCATGATTTTCTCTATTGTGTTGCTTTGCCTTATCGCCTTTTTTCAGCAGAATATAAACCGCACCCGTACCGCCGTGCTGTTTTTGTGCCGAATGGAAGGCCATCACCTCATCTAGTTGTGGTAGCCATATCGCTAGATGGCTTTTGAGTATGGCAATTTTGTCAGGGTTTCGATCACCCTTTCCATGCAAAATGATCGCCGTTCTAAGTTCATAGGCAACACATTCACGTAAAAATCGAAAGACCTCTCGCCTAGCCTCTGCCACTGTCAGTTTATGAAGATCTAATCGTGCATCTATCTCGTACTGGCCAAGCCTAAATTTACGAAACACACCATGCTGAATACCTGGCCGCTTGAACGTTAAAACATCATTTGATTTCAATAGCGGTACATCAGAAGAAGAAAGTGGATCCTCTTGTGAAAGGCTGCCTTCAGCCAGTTTTCGCCTAACACGCTTACCGGGCGTTACGACTGCTTTTTTTATCACATGGGCACGATCAGTTTTCAATGGCTCAACGCCATCTAATTCTTGCAAGAATAGGTCATTAGAACTCATAAACGGCCTCTAATTAAGAACTTTTAGTCAAACGCTAACAGCATTAATTGTGGGTGATGATAACGCTTGGTTAAGTAATTCCCATGGTGCGATTGGCTGGCAATTTGAAAAAATAAAGTCTGTAAAAGCCACCACTTTCGACGGTGGCTCTCTTCTGCTTGGATAAACCAAATAAAAAGTTCTCTCTTGAAATGGCATATCAGGTAAAATTTTAATCAGTGACTTATTTTTTAGATCCTCACTAATTAAAATTTGCGGTACAGCACCGATGCCAAACCCCTCCCTTACCATTTTACGGATCATTTCCATATCGTTGGCAATCATTCTTGATTTAGGCTGAAACTCAACCCTGCCATTAGAGCTCTGAAAAATCCATGGGGAAGCCGGGTGAGATATACAGGTATGATTTTCCAGATCATGAATAGATGTAGGTAGACCATGTTTCTTAATGTATTCAGGCGATACACATAATGACAAACGTGCTGTACCGATATTGCGGGCAATTAAGCTGGAATCAGACAAAGGGCCTATTCTAAATGCAATATCTACTTCCTGCTCCAGCATATCGATTTGTTTATTGTCAGAAATAATTTCGACGTTCACTTTAGGATATCTTTCTAGAAACTGCTTGATGACGCCAACAAAAAAAGGGGTACCAAAAGATAAGGGGGTACTAATACGTAACAAACCACTTGGTTCCGCCTGCATATTATTAACAACCCTATCCGCTTCTTCTGCTTGTTCAAGCATCTTTTGGCATTGAGAGAAGTATAATTTACCCGTTTCAGTTGGCTTAAGATTTCGAGTAGTTCGATTAATCAACCTGACACCAACTCTTTTCTCTAGCTGGCTGACTTTACGACTAACCGTTGACTTGGGGAGTTTTAGTTTCTCTGCTGCTCGGGTAAAGCTGCCTGAGCTAACAACAATGGCGAAAATCGCCATTTCATTTAAGTCTTGCACGTAGGCTCCTCACTATAAATCACAAAATTGATACAATGAGTAAAAATCTATAGCATTAACCACTTTAATGAAACAATTAATTTAATAAATGAGCGGCATTTATTCAGGCCGTGCACATTCACCACGAGAGTTATCTAACCGACAACGAATTTTCCATAGTAATTTCAATGCAGTAGGATGATTTACTTTGTCTTCCTTTAAAGACATCCTGACTCTTTTACTGAAATGATCAATTTCATCTTTGGTGAACTGGCTAATTTCTATCCAGTATTTCTGAGGAATTTCAGCTTCAGCATCCTTCACCATTTTGGAGATTGCTTTAAGGCGGGTAAGAATATAATTTCTCATTTTATGTCCAAAATCTTTCGGAAATAATTCTTTTTTTGCAACAGTTTGCAGCATGCCGTAGTAAAGACGATAATTGATAATGCCGCCCTTCTCTCCTAAACCGTTATATAACTCAAAAGTGTTATAAGCCAGCGCTGGCATTAATACGATGTCTAAATTTCCATTATTAAACTGCCCTGCAAAGGTCGCAAGTGATACATTCATAGGCGATGTACCAGCAAGATCCGAGAATTTCCTTGCCTGCGGGTCACCATTCAATATCGCCATTCGTTTGCCAGAAAAGTCATCAATACTTTGAATATTTCTGTCATTAACGAAAGCAAACATCGACCCGACCGGAAACGTTGCAACGACCTCATACTGGCCTTGTGTCATAAGCCTTCCCGCTCTTGGTCTTGCTAAGGTTGCTAAAACAAGCTCTAAACCTTTTTCGGAATTAATCGCACCAATAGCATCCATGGTGCCGCCAAATTGAACAAACTGGCGAGCCATAATACTTGTTAGCAATACAGCTTCACAGCGACCAGCCTTGAAATCATTCGCAGCAACACTTTCATCGGTGTAAGCAACAAATTTTATGTTGAGCCCCCAACCTTGCGCTTTTGGAATTAAATCCGAATAAAAAGACATAACCGGCCCATTGCGACCAACAGGATCCCAGACACAGAAAACTTTATCTTCTAAGGCACTAACAGAAACACTTATAAGGGAAAGCAAACAACTCATTAATAAGACAGGTATCGTCTTCATTCTGAAAAATTTTCCTTATGATCGCTTTTTATAAAAAGTACTCATCACTTAATCTCTTTAGAAACTGGCTAAAAAAGCAAGCAGACTATTTAAAATAAAAGTGTACAATTAAAAATTGTAAGCTTAATAATAAATTATTGTATGAAAAATAAACAGAGCACACGATAAACCCGCAGTTACTCTATTAAATTCCAAATTATATGATTCATTCACAAAGTCCATTTTTGATAACAATATTAGGCCCGACAGCCAGCGGTAAAACAAAACTCGCTGTCGAATTAGCCAAACAACTCACCGGCGAAATCATCTCTGCTGACTCCCGCCAAGTCTATAAACACATGGATATAGGCACCGGAAAAGACCTAAATGAATACGGTCATATTCCTTACCACTTAATAGATATCGTGAATCCAAATGCGGAATATAATCTTTTTAATTTTGCGGTTGATTTCAATCATGCCTTTAATGCTATTACTCAACGTCATCATTTGCCTTTTTTAGTGGGCGGAACAGGCATGTACCTAGACGCTGTGTTAAGTCGCTATAAACTAACGATAGCAAACATCGATGAAAAAACACGCCTTAAATTAGAAAAAAAATCAGAGTCTGAGTTAACGGCAATTTTATGCGAACTCAAGCCGACTCTACACAATACGACAGACATACAAAACAAAGACCGATTACTCCAAGCCATTGAAATAGCTATGTCTGAAAACGAAAATGCAAGGCTTGTTACCTGGCCTTCATTTAAGCCTCTCATCCTAGGCATAAAAATAGAACGAACTACCTTGAAAAACAATATAACAACGCGTCTAAAAGAAAGATTGCAAGCAGGAATGATCGAAGAGGTATCCGCGTTAAGGCAGCAGGGAATCACCGATCAGCGTATTGATAATTTCGGGTTAGAGTATAGGTATCTCTTAAAACACCTTAAAGGAGAGCTTAACTATAATGACATGTTCCAAAAATTGAATGCCGCCATCGTAAATTTCACCAAACAACAACATAAATGGTTCAGGAATCTAGAGAAAAAAGGCCATAAAATCGTTTGGCTGGATTCAGACACAACTATGTCTGAAGCAGCCTTGATCCATATAAACTCAGCTACAAGGTTTTAGTGCTGCGATCAATGGCGCTAGTTGTTGTCGATAGGGTGCCGACGCCTTGAGTGCACGTTTATAGATAGGCTGACGAACTTGGCTGACACTTGCCGTTCTAACGGCCCTAGTGTTCTTATGGAATTCAAAACAAGCTGACTCAGGTTCTAAACTGCAATAGTTTAATAAATTGGTAATTTCCGTTTTTGAGTCTGCCACCATACGCTCATAATTCGCTTCATAAATCTGATCTGCGAAAAGCATTTTCCAGTGTTTCATCATCTCTTGGTATTGACAATAATATTGGCCTAACTCAGTTAATTCATTAGTATAAGCATGGCTTCCACTAAAGTTTTGCTTATAAATTGAAAAACATGTTTCAAGCGGGTCACGTGTGCAATGTATGATCTTTGCATTCGGTAAAGCCATCGCAATGAGACCCACAAACATAAAGTTGTAGGGCATTTTATCGGTAAAAAATTTAGCTGTTTGCCTTGAACGCACGTCCTTTATGTAAGATTCAGCAATTAATAAGCTTTTATGGACTCTTTCAGTTAATTCAGTGTCTTCTGATAACACATCGGCATATTTTTCAACATTTGATTTAAGGTCAATTATTTCACCTTCGGCTTCAAGCAAAGAATGACTTGAAAGTATTTGTTCTATTAATGTTGTTCCTGAACGTGGCATTCCAAGAATGAAAATTGGCGACGCATCGTCAAGGCCTTTACCTTGAAACGCTATTTTAAGGTCCTCACTAAAGCAGCTTATAATTGATTTAAATTGATCAACTGTTGAGTCATGACTGTATTGGTAGTTAGCGCGATTAATATCATTACCTAACTTCAAATAATGAAAAGATTTTGTATGGTTAGAAGACGTCTCAAAGTACATAGACAAAATATAGGCCAGATTCATTTTGACAACAGGCGCCTGATTTTCAGCCAATAGCTTTTGCTCAAACTGTGGTATCAGTTTGTCTAATAAGGGTTCTTTTTTCCCTTTACCATAAATCAAAAGATTTTTGATGACTGCAAGCTGACCCGGGTTCAATTTTAAGGCTTTCTGAAATGCTTTATAGCCTTTATCGGTGTCACCCAGTCGGCTTAGCGCCAAACCTTTCAGGTTATAGGCATTCGCATTATTTGGCGCTTGTTTGATAATCGATTTACTAAGCTCTAATGCTTCATTCTCTTTGTGATTGGCGATTAATACCCCCGTCAATTTCTCTTGAAGGGCAAGCTCTGAGGGCACATATTTTATCAGCCTGAGTAACCACTCTTCTGCAAGCTTATTTTCAGCAAGTGCTGTGGCAATTGCCACACCCTGGTTTAATAAATCCGGATTGGCTGGTAAAACAGAAATAGCTTGAGTGATATAAACAAGAGCCTCATGTGCTCTTTTTGTCTGAGATAATAAAAGAGAAAGACGAGCATTAAATAAAGGATTTACAGGTTCAGACTCTATAAGTTTTCTATACAAAACCTCTGCTTCTGGAAACTTACCTTGCTGATGAAAGATTTGAGCTTGCTTAAATATGGCCTGCATTAGTTGCCTTAACTAGTTTAGTTTTAGACTGTGATTAGTTAACCAGCAAAGAGCCTCTATTATTAGCGAAAAATACTGCAATGATGATCATCTAACTCACGAATATTTAACGAAATATAGTGTCTGGTTTCCTGTAACAATACGCTATGCTGATCATACTTTCTTGTTGACAGGATATCATCCAGAAAACTCACTACACGCTTAAGAATATCCGGCAGGCCCTTCAAAATTAGATCTACATCACAAGCAACCACATACGCGTTGCCTTTTGCTTCATCTGTTTTTTGTATAAAAAGTTGGGGGTCAAAGATTCCGGTGTCTGTTGATAAGCAAGCTAAACGCCTCACCCATGAGCGAAACCCATGTACCTTGGGTTCATAATCATACGGTAATAATTTTGCGCTGCTGAGTAAAAGTGAGCCATGCATTTTTTCTAATTTTTGTATTTTTTCAATGGTATTTTCCAAAACAAACTCTGGCGAAATATTACTTTTTTGTTTTGGCAAATAAGGTAAAAATAAATTAACCCAATGCATATGCACCTTGGGGAAATATAAAAAACCATTCAATCTTAAATTTGGCATGACATGCTGGAGCTGATTATGACCACCCAAACGATCTAAACGATCACTCAACTCGTTAGCAATAATTAAAATCTGGTTATCCAGCCCCAACTGAGATTCTGTAATATGAATCGGAAAACCGGAACCATCTATTTTGACATGGTGCGTTAAAATTAACTCGGAAAGCCCTTGTAATTCAGACAGATTATTTCCCACAAAATTCGCACTCGCAAGAGGGTGAATATCTTGCCCTTTATGCTCAAAGAGCTTTGCCATAAACGGGTTGCTCTCTTTACAATTGAGTTGGTTTTCTGGCTCAACAGATTCGTATTTACCTATATCCTGTAATAATCCGGCAAAAAACAATAAACGCTGATTTTTAGCCGGTAAATTAAGTGACTTAGCCACTAATAAACTACACCAAGCGCAAAACAGCGCGCGCTCAAAATCCATTTGTGAATTAACATGTAATCGCGTAATAACACGCATCACATTAGGGAATTTTTCAAGTTCTTCACAGTAAGCCGTCATTTTTGGCCAAACTGAATGGTCTGCATTTACTTTAAAAAGGCTTGGGTGCGTATCGATAAAACACCTAAACTCCAACAGTAGGCTTGCGGCACTGATATAATAATTACCACTAAGGTAATCAAAACTGCTATCACTCATACGCTTTATCAATCTCTGTCTAGCTGCAGACATCCCTTCTGCTTCAATATTATAAAAAACTATATTAAAGATAGGCGACAAGGCGGCTATATTCAAAGATCAAAGCGTGATAATTTGTATGTTTTTTAGAGCCTAATGTGCTTTCAGATAATCTATACTTACCAGTAACTATTGAGTCAAAATGATGCATGATAATGTAAAAGAATATTATGGGGGTGTACTCCAACAAAGTGATGACCTTAAAACCAATGCCTGCTGCACCAGTTCTAGCCTGCCAAGACATGTAAAACAAGCACTTTCTAAAGTTCATGATGAAGTATTAAGCAAGTATTATGGCTGTGGTCTGATTGCGCCGGATATTCTGGATGGAATGCACATTCTAGACTTGGGTTGCGGGTCGGGTAGAGACTGCTACGTTCTATCCCAATGGGTCGGTGAAAGTGGTCGAATTGTTGGCGTCGATATGACAGAGGCGCAACTTAATGTTGCACTTGCGCACGAAGATTATCATGCAAAATTATTTGGCTACCAGTCAAAAAATACAGAATTCAAACTGGGTTATATCGAAAAGTTAGATGAACTAAATCTTCCTGACAATAGTTTTGACATTATCGTCTCGAACTGTGTTATCAACTTATCACCAGACAAAGAAGCGGTATTACGCGAAGCCTATCGTTTACTAAAGCCAGGTGGTGAGCTTTATTTCTCCGATGTTTATTCAAATAAACGTGTCCCCTTGGATTTAGTTAAAGACCCTGTGCTTTATGGCGAATGCCTAAGTGGTGCTCTTTACTGGAACGACTTTGAAAATCTTGCAAAACAAGCCGGTTTCCTTGACCCTCGTTTAGTTGAAGATGACATTATTATGATAGAAAACGCAGCAATCGAAACCAAGATTGGCCATATCGAATTTTATTCAGCGACATATCGCCTATTCAAACTACCTGAGTTAGAACCCAGTTGTGAAGATTACGGCCAAGCTGTTATTTATAAGGGCGGCGTCTCATTTTCAGAAGAGCAGTTCGTACTGGATAAACACCATGTTATCCGAAAAGGCAAAATCTTCCCCGTGTGTGGTAATACGTGGCGCATGCTCAATGAAACTCGATTTAAAGACTATTTCGAGTTTATCGGTAGTTGGGATACACATTACGGAATATTTGAAGGCTGCGGAACAAGCATTCCCTTTGAACCAGCTATTATGATCAATGACGCCAATGGTAGTGGCTGCTGTTGAAAACAAAATAAATCACATAGGATAAAACATCGGAATCATCACCAAAACAACAACCAGAGAAATGGCAATCAACGGTGTACCTAGCTTTAAGAAATCAATAAAACGGTAATCTCCCGGTGCCATTACCAGCATATTTACAGGCGAAGCTACGGGTGTTGCAAAAGCCGTAGAGGCGGCTATTGCAACAGTCATCAACAACCCCATTTGAGACAGCCCTAAACTTTGCGCCATGGCGATAGCGACAGGCGCCATAAGCACAGTGGTCGCTGTGTTTGATATAAATTGACTGAATAAACTCGTCACGAGAAATAACCCCGAAAGCACAACAAGGCTAGATTGCCCTTCTAATAAGTTGGATAGGAAACCTGTAGCCAGCTGCATACCCCCGGTTTTATCCAGCGCTAAAGCCATAGGCAGCATGCCTGCAATAACCACAATACTGGGCCAACTAATAGAGAGATAAGCTTGAGGCATCGTGAGGCAGCCACTGAGAATCATCGCCATGGCCGCAGCCATTACCACTAATACGGCGGGAGCAGGCGAAAAGGTCAGAACAAGTACCATGCAAGCCATTATTAGCAGGGCTCGCGGGGCCTTGTCTCTATTTGGCGCAACATGTTCAAACTCTTCAGGCACATGCAGAATAATAAAGTCACTATTGGTATCATTGAGTCTGGAAATTGAATCCCAACCACCCACGGCGAGTAAAATATCACCGACTTCAAGTTTTTCGTTAAAGACTTCGATGGATAATACCTCACACTTACACTGACGTTTTACCGCAACAACGCTTAATCCGCTAAGGCTCCTGAATCCGGCCTCTTTAATGGTTTGGCCGATGAGCCGGGACTCTGGTGACAGCATAACTTCCGCCATCCCTACTTCACGGTTCAATAATCGGCTATCGCTCAGTGTCAAAGGCAGTAATTCAACACCTCCAGGAGAGGCCAATAGGTTGAGCTCGTCTGTGCGAGCTAGGACAAATAATTCATCGCCTGCAATTATTCGGGTACTGGCAAGTACTTCTTTTATCTCGGCTTTACGGTTTTCATGACTGCGATAGGCCAATACTGTCACACCGTATTGCGTCCGTAACTTAGCTTCCGCAACGGTCATACCATCTAAAGGGGATCCACTGGGAACCTTAACGCAATGCATTAACCCTTCCAAAGAATACGTGGTTATCAGATTTTCCAGTGTCAGTTTCGGGTCAATATTCGTTTTATCAGACCCTTTTCTGAGGCTGCCAGCGTTCACAAGAAAGAGATAAATCAGCCCCAAAAAAAGAATAACACCACCAAAAGGTGCGAACTCAAAAAACCCCAAGCCCTCACCAGACACTTTTACCAAAGCCTGTGAAACAACGAGGTTGGGTGGCGTGCCAATCAGCGTTAGCATTCCTCCCATAAGTGCCCCGAAAGCAAGCGGCATCATAATGGCTGATGGCTTAATGCCTAGCCGTTTGCACATATTTAGGACAACGGGAATTAATATGGCTACCGCCCCGGTTGAACTCATAAACGCAGATAAAACAGCAACAACGATAATAACAAGTAACAATGCCAATACCTTGTTGCCTCGAGATAAATTGACAATTTTCTCACCCACCTGCCCGGCAAGCCCGGTTTTAAATAATGCATCACCCACAATAAACAGGCCAGCGATGAGTATCACCAAGGGGTCACCAAAACCAGACAGCGCTTCTCTGGGGGAAAGCGTGTTACTTAAAATCAGGGCAAGAATAATCCCTAATGCAGTAACATCGAGCCGCACCCATTCACTGGCAAAAAGAATAATCGTAAGTGCCAGCACACCATAAACAAAAGCAATTTGAAGAGTCAAAATAAGTCCTTCTATTCGAAAATCACACGATTATGCCCCGTTAAGAGTTTTATGCATAAACGCCCGCCTCTAACCAAAGCGTGAAGCTGTCCATTTGCATTACTTGCTCAAAATAATCCTTAACGCATACTATCTGCAGTTTATTTTCGGTCGTGAATAGATCTCAAAACATTAAGGTAATACTTTTATTTTATTGTAATCAAAGTTTTTATTTTTAGGTTCTTCTTGAGTTTTAGCTGGTTTCTTAATTTCTTCTAAGCCAGACATGTTGGTCATCTGGTTTTGATCTTGACTGGATAAAGAGGATTTATTAACGCCGGTATTTGAACTAATAGGCGACATTAACGCATTTAATTTTGTTTCAAGCGCTGAATGGCTATTCTGCAATTTTTTTAAACGATTACTATAAGTTGTTATTTCATTTTCTTTATTTTTTAACTGAGCCTGAAGTTGCTGCTTTTCTTTAGTGACCCGTTCAAATTGTTTTTCTTTCGTGTTGACGGCATTACTTAGTCTATCCATATCTTGCCGCATTTCTTGCTGTCTATTTGCGAGCGCCTGATAGGCTGATTTTCTTGAGGATAACTGCTTATTCAGCTCAGAAACAGACTTAATATTCTCTTGTTTGGAGGAAGAAATAAATTCTTCGTGTTGCTGTTTCATCAAAGCAAACATTTTTTGAGACTCTTTAAGCTTTGTTATCAAACTCTCCCGTTCACTTTTTAGTTCAGCAACCAGTTGATTTAGATTATCAACCATCTGATTGGTAATATTGAGTTTACTCTCGGAGTCATTATTCTGAAGGCTTAACTCTTCCCTTGTGTTTTGCAAGCGTTCTAATTCATTTTTTAATTCAGATTCGGAGCGCTCCAAAGTGGCCAGCTGAGAACTTAACTGTAGCTTCTCATTCTTAAGCTGGGCATTTTTTTGGGTTTCTGAAGAAAGTTGAATGCCACTGGATTGCTGTAGTTGGTAATAATAAACGGCTACCACACTACTTGAGATCAATAACACTAACAAAATGGGCCAAATGATCGTTAATACCAAGTTACGACGACGAAGAAAGGAAATCCACTCTTGAGCATAATCTAAATTAAGCTGGCTGTATTCAGAACCTTGCATCCATTATTCCTTAAATTCTGTAGAACTTTATCTCTAAAACTGAAGATAAATTTTTTATTTTTTTGATAAAATTGAGAGGATATAAGATACACTAATGACTCACATTGATCGACTTAAATTCACACTATTTATTGAGCTGGCAAGGTGCTTTTCCCTTTCAAAATAAGGCCATATATAACATTTAAAGACAGATAATTATGAATGATTTTTATTTTAAGTTTGCACACACAACAATTGGCCAGAATATATTTCAAACCTTAAGCCTACCTCAGCCGGTTTTACTAAATAGAACACCTGATGAATCTATTTCTATGCCAAAAGGCACGTATCTTGTGGGTGCCAGTTCTGGCAGTTTTGCGCTGAAAAACGTCCTCAGCGCACTTAAGCAAAACAACAGCAATATTGATTTTTTAGATTCAGGTAATCCAATATATCAGTCGCTACCCAAGTCATTTTCAAGCTCAAATACAGTTCATGAAATTAATACACTTGAAGGTGGCAATTATGATGGCCTCGTCTTTGATGCAACAGGCATCAAAGACTTTGAATCGCTCAGTGGTGTTTACTCCTTCTTTCATCATGCAATCAAAAAGCTTAACCAGAATGGTCGTATTATCATTATCACTAATTCGCCTAAACAGCTCAGTGAGCCTCAGCTAGAGGCTATTCAGTTATCACTGCACGGTTTTTCTAAATCACTTGCTAAAGAGCTTGGCAAGAAAGGCACCTGCTGTAATATTCTTTGTTTACCAAAAGGCTCACAAAAATACATCGAATCAAGCTTGGCTTTTTTTCTTTCTGAAAAATCAGCCTTTGTGACCGGCCAATCAGTCACACTTAGAAATCAAACAACGAAACAAGTTCCTCTTTCTTCTGAAAAACCACTTATCGGGAAAACGGCTTTAGTCACAGGCGCCGCTCAGGGTATTGGTAAACAAACGGCTATTACTTTAGCTCGAGATGGCGCAAAGGTGATTTGTTTAGATATTCCACAAAATAAAGAGCCTTTAGAAGCCCTTGCAAATGAGCTGGATGGGCATGCTCTAACGATTAATCTACTCGATGAGTCAGCTATCCTGGATATTATTGAGGAAGTTCGCAAGTCATTTAATGGTCTTGATATCGTGGTTCATAATGCAGGCATTACCCGTGATAAGACCTTGGGCAAAATGCCACAGCACTTGTGGGATCAGGTTATTACGCTAAATTTTGAACGTGTTGTAAAAATGAACCAGTCATTTTTAGAACAAGACCTTTTCAATGAATATGCGCGCATTATTTGTATCTCATCAATTTCAGGTATTGCCGGAAACTTTGGTCAAACTAATTATGCCTGCTCTAAAGCGGGTATAGCAGCTTATGTAGAAGCCTTTTCAGAGTCGACAGCAGTTAAAAAATGCAATGGTTTGACCATTAATGCACTTGCACCAGGCTTTATAGAAACACAAATGACGAAGAATGTACCCTTGCTCACACGGGAGCTCGGGCGCAGAATGAATGCCTTGTCTCAAGGCGGCTTACCACTGGATATTGCTGAAGCAGTGTGCTTTTTTGCTAACCCGGGTGCACACAGCCTAAATGGCAATGTGTTAAGAGTTTGTGGTTTAAGTTTATTAGGTCGTTAACATTGCTTGACATTAAGCATTGAGTGAAGGTTTTAAGGTAGCTCTTCACTCAACTTAAGCACTTTCAGAGGATCAATACGCACATTAAACCAGTTTATTCGCCAATCCAGGTGCGGCCCGGTCGCTCTTCCACCCTTCCCTACCTTTGCGATGGCATCACCTTGTTTAATTTGTTGGCCTTCCTTCACCAATATTTCACTGAGATGTAAAAAGCTTGAGGACACGCCATAACCATGATCAACGATTAACGTGCCCCCTGAATAAAACATATCGGGGTGAGCCAAACTAACCACACCGGAAGCTGGAGCATAGACTAAGGCACCGACAGGGCCAGCATAGTCAAGCCCGTAATGTGGCCTTTTGGGTACGCCATTGTAGATTCGCTGACTGCCATAAACACCAGTGATCGGGCCTTTCATCGGTACAATAAACTTATCCAAAAAAGCACTTTGTTGTGTCACATTTGCTCTTGCTTTTTTTACCAAGGTGGCTTCTTCTCTAATTCTTTTTAAATGCTCCTTACTAGGAGACACTGTTTGTTTAGGCACGCCATTAACTTCTTGCACCTTATATTCACGCTTCGTTAACACTAAGGTTTGTATTTCCGTGTCACCTGAAGCGCTTATTAGCCTAAGTGTTTGTTCAAGTGCTGCATCTCTCCCAAAGCCAATAAAAAACCCACCTTGGTCGGTGAGTTTTATGGGTACATTATTTAACTTTAATACAGAAGCTTTAGGTGCCATCCCAATGAGTGCACTCCCCTGAGTGAGTTCACCTTTTATCTGTAACTTGGCAATTAAATTATCATCTTGGGCATAAGCGACGTCAAAACACAACAATACCAACGTTGTATAGAGAGTGATGTTTTCTATAGTTTTACGTAAAAAGGCAAGGGAAAGAACTATCCTCATAAGTCACTGTCATCTTCATCTGTTTTTTCCCGAAGAGCATTCAGCTTATTTTGAATTTCATCAAAAATACTTAACTTTCCTTTCGCTTTAGCGGTATGCAATTTACTAAAGCCAGATACTCTACCCGTTAACAGTGCTAAGGCTTCGTTCACATGTTCAACAGGGTAGATATGAAATTTACCTTTCGAGACAGCCTCTAAAACTCGAGAATTCAGCATCAAGTTAAGCACATTACTTTTTGGAAGTAGTACGCCTTGTTTACCATCTAAACCAATTAACTCACAGGCATCGAAAAAACCTTCTATTTTTTCATTGACGCCACCCACAGGCTGCACTTCACCAAACTGATTAACCGAGCCTGTTACTGCATAATTTTGAAAAATAGGCACGTCTGCCAGAGAAGAAATCAAGGCACAAAACTCCGCCAAAGAAGCGCTATCACCATCTACCTCTCCATAAGACTGCTCGAATGCAATGCTCGCAGACAGAGGCATCATTTGGTCTTTTGCAAATAAAGAAGACAGGTAGGAGGATAAAATAAGCACACCTTTCGTATGAATATTGCCGCCAAGTTTAGAGTGGTGCTCTATATCGATAATATCCCCATCACCAAAATAACAATTTGCTGTAACCCGGTTAGGCATACCAAATTCGGAACCCGCTGCAAAATAAACAGATAAGGCATTTATTTGACCGACAACTTCGCCCGTGACAGTTAATAAAGTTGAGCCGTCACGAATGGTATCGAATACCTGATCTTTTAAACGTCCATTTCGATGTTGATAACTGCTCAGTGCGCGTTCAACATGTGCTTGGCGAATCATGGTAGAAGACTGTTCTTTCGCCCAGAAATTTGATTCTCTTAATAAGTTAGAAATTTCTGAAGCCTGCAATGAAAGCCGTTTCTGGTGTTCAGCCTGACGAGAGCTATATTCGATAATGCGTGATACTGCTTTTTTATCGCAATGTAAAAAGCCTTTTTCGTGAACCAAGCTTGATATGAACTTGGCATATTGAATTTGAGACTCGACCGTTCGCGGCATTTCGTTCTCAAAATCAGCGGTAACTTTAAACAGTTCTTCAAATTCCGGGTCATAGCTCTGCAAGAGCATATAGGTTGAACGATCACCAAAAAGTATAATTTTAACGTCTAAGGGGATCGGTTCTGGCTCTAAGGAAATAGTGCCCGATAAAGTCACTTCTCGTTCTAAGGAATTTATTTGTAACTCTTTAGAGCGAAGCGCTCTTTTGATACCATCCCAAACAAAAGGCTGTTCCAATACTTTGACAGCATCAAGCAAGAGGTAACCACCATTTGCTTTGTGCAACCCCCCACTTCTAATTAAAGAGTAATCGGTAAACACCGTTCCTTTATAGGTGACATGTTCAACATAGCCAAAAAGGGTATGATAATTCGGATTATCTTCTACCACGACAGGTGCAATTTCATTTTCATGATGCACCAATACATTTACCTGATAACGACGCGGTAATTTCTTTTCCAAGGTTGCATTAGAAAGCGCTCCCTGCTCTTCGCTATCCTCCAAAAAGCTGTCTAGATTTGTCACGATATCTTTTTGCAAATCACCTAAATACTCAATGACAGAGTCATGTTGATAATACTTTTGTGCCAAACTTTCAATAAGCTGCTGAGTCACACCCAAGACAACTTCTTCGTTTAATGATTGCTGTTTATCCAGAAACTCTTGTTCCCAAAGCGTAATTTTTCGAATAACACTTCTTAGTTTTAACTCTAATTTATTAATCGCTTCTTCGAACTTGTCTTTATCTTCTTCGGATAATGTTTCAAAGCTTTCAACAGTATGTACATCTTCGCCATTCATTGCCGTTAACCGATAACCGCCCGGTGTACTGAGCGACAACTTGATTTTCTTCCGTTTTGCTTGTTTGGCTATTCGCTCTAATGCGTCATCTTGTTTATCGGCATATTCAGCTTTCAACGACTCTGAGCGCTGATAGTATTGATCATTTTCAAATGTTTGGGGAATGCCTTTTACTAAGCGCAGCATTAATTTTTCGATGTCATTCTTTAAATTCTTTCCCATACCCACTGGGAGCTTAAGTACCTTTGGAGAGCGTGGTCGTTCAAAATCTGCAACGTAGCACCAATCATTCAAATTTGGCTTTTGTTTTGGATGGTGATCGAGGTAACGCAAAATCATGGTTCGCTTACCTAAACCATTGCGACCTACTGCATACACGTTATAACCTGAATCAGGCATTGCCATCGCAAAACGAATGGCTTCTTGCGCCCGACTCTGGCCTACAAACTCATTGATAGGCTCAAGCGACTTAGTACTTGTAAACGCAAGATCTTTGCTTTCACATTTAGCGTATAATTCTTTTATAGATAATGACTTCACAAAACGTCCCGGATGATAAAAAACGATGTTATTGATCTTAGCAAATAAGGTGCACTTAACAACAACTAGTTAAAACTTATTAAAAGAAGAGCTATCAATTTGTTGATTTCATAAGTGTGAAACGTTTAATATCGCAGTTGTTTTTACTCATCATGTTTATCACCCACCGATCAACACCACGATATAAATAATATATGCATAAGATTAAACTCATAAATTGGGCTGAGCGACGAATTAAGCGTCGACATAAAGCGCCGGATTTACGAATATCCATTCAAGCAAGTGGCATTAAGAAATGGTTCAGTTCATCTCTTGATGTTCGCTGTTTAGATATCAATCGTTATGGCATGGCTATTTCTTCCAGGAAACCTCTTCGCGCAAAAGATAAAATTCTAATTACCTTTAAGGGTAAGTATATTTCCCAATCTAACATCGCGGGCGTTGTAACTGAATGCGTTGAGGCAAAGCAATTTTATCGCATCAGCGTGGTCTTTAGTTACGCAATGGGCAGCAAAGATTATTGTCGAAAAACAGATAATGCACTTTCTAGAATAGAAAGTATTTACAACAACCACTGCTCGCAAATCCACTAGCCTTTCAAAGCATAAATCTAGTTTGTTCTTAGTTGATTCTTTATTTTAGAAGAATCTGAGCTATTGAACTTCCCCTTACTTCGTATACTATATTCGAAATTTTTAACGGATTAAAATGGAGTGCTCATGAAAAAAACGATTGCAGTATTATCTTCTGTCAGTGCATCAAGCGTAAGATCTTGGCGAGGAACATCGGCGAGTAAAACAATTAGCCAGCCTGGCAAAAATATGATTCTTTTTGACCGAGAAGCCTGCCCAGAGTGTCGTTTTGTTCGTGAAGCATTTACTGAACTAAACCTTAATGCCACGATCGTTCCCTGCCCTGAAGGCGGACGAAGCATTCAAAAACTAGAAGAAGAGTCTGGTTCTTCTGAACTGCCCAGACTTTTCGATCCAAATACAGATGAGAATATTGTTGGTCGGGGGAATATCATAACGTATTTGTTCAAAGAGTATCGCGGCAGCCCTGTACCGCCTCAACTTCAAAATAAATTTGTCAATAACCTCGCATCAAAACTCGCTAGTATTATTAGATTCAATGCAGGCCAACGTTACACGCCAGCAAACGATGCGAAAAACCCGCTGACACTTTATAGTTTTGAATCGAGCCCGTTTTCACGGTTAGTCAGAGAAAAATTATGCGAGTTAGAATTGCCTTATTTGTTAATCAACTTAGGTAAGCAGCAGTGGTCAGATATGGGGCCGGCAAGCTTTAGGTTTACGTTAAAACCTTACCAGCCAATTGAAAACACAAAAAGAGATACTTTTTTTCAAAAACACGGCAATGTCCAAGTACCTTTTTTAATCGACCCAAATACTGGCGAAGAGCTTTTTGAATCAACCGATATCATTAATTATTTAAATAAGACGTATTTAAAATAATTTTTTTAAGTTTAAACTGAAACACCTCAAACTAATTATTTATCCAATTATGGTGAAAAAATTCACCTCTAGCTTTATCTACGCGTTCATAAGTATGCGCACCAAAATAATCACGCTGAGCCTGTATTAAATTCGCAGGCAAGCGTGCACAGGTATAAGCATCTAAAAAACCCAATGCAGAGACTGTACACGGCATGGGCAAACCCAGCTCTATACTTTTAGCTGCCAGCTTGCGCCAACTTGACAGAGCGCCCTCAATTAAGCATTTAAAATGCGCATCCAAACCCAAAAAGGCCAACTGGGGGTCCTTATTAAAGGCATCGGCAATATTTTGCAAAAAACCACTTTGAATAATGCAGCCGCCTCGCCATAAAAGTGCAACATTCGCTAAATTCAACTGCCATTTATATTCAGAAGACGCTTCTCGCATCAGCATAAAACCTTGTGCATATGACATAACTTTAGAGGCCAACAAGGAATGCCGTAATGCTTCTAGCCATTCCTCTCTATTATCCAACACAGTATCTGTTTGGTTTGGGTAGACACTCGCAGCCAATACCCTCTGTTGTTTCAGAGCAGAAATGCAACGAGCAAATACAGATTCTGTAATTAAATTTAAGGGAATACCTAAATTTAATGAATGGATACTTGTCCATTTACCTGTGCCTTTTTGGCCTGCTGAATCAAGAATACTATCTAAAACATAATCGCCACTTTTGTCTTTAGTTTTAAAAATTTCAGCGGTGATTTTTATGAGATATGAATCGAGTTCCGTCTTGTCCCAGTCTTTATAAACCTGATGCATTTCGTTATTTGTCATGCCTAAACACGATTGCATAAAATGATAAGACTCGCTAATTAACTGCATGTCACCGTATTCAATACCGTTGTGAACCATTTTCACAAAGTGGCCTGCTCCGCCTTCGCCCACCCAATCACAACAAGGCTCTCCTGTATCCGTTTTTGCACTGATAGACTGCAAGATAGGCTTTATAAGAGGCCATGCTTCTGAACTTCCACCAGGCATAATAGATGGCCCAAAACGAGCCCCCTCTTCTCCACCCGATATACCGCAGCCGATAAAGTGAAGTTTTTTATCTTTTAAATCATTAACCCGACGACTGGTATCGGTAAAGTTTGAATTACCACCATCAATTAAAATATCGCCTTCTGACAACAGAGGAATGAGTTGAGTAATTAGCTCATCGACTGCATCACCCGCTTTCACCATAAACAGGATTTTTCTAGGAAGCGCTAAATTTTCAACAAGCTCTTGCAGAGAGAATATGGCTTCAATATTTGTTCCTGTTGCTGGGCCAGCTAAGAAAGACGTGGCTTTTTCTGGCGTTCGGTTATACGCTAAAACCTTAAATCCGTGGTCATTCATATTCAGAATCAAATTCTGCCCCATGACGGCTAAACCAATTACTCCAATATCTGCTTTCATTGACAGCTTCCTCTTATCTGTAATAAAGATCCGGCTTGTTGATCTAATAAGTATTCTGTTTGCCCCAGCTCACTTGAGATTAATGCGGCTGGGTAATTTTCTGATACTAGCTGATTTGTTAGAATCTCTTTTACTACCTTGGATTTTGATGACCCTGACACCAAATAACTGATTCGTTTAGCAGCTCGAAGGGTATTCGCGCTTAAAGAAATTCTATATTCATCTGTGTCTGGTTTTAGTACCAACACCGCAGATTCTTGCGCATCCAGGTTTGAAACGTTCGGAAAAAGCGAGGCTGTATGCCCATCATCACCAAGCCCCAAAAAAACCCAATCAAAGCTAGGGTAGTTATTTTTTTGGGGCAACAGTGCATACATCTCATCTGAAAAATTCTTTAACGAAATTTTATCCTTACCTTCAACAATATTGATGGAGTGAATATTCGCTGCTTTAATATCAATATGACTAAACAACAAACGCATTGCTTCACCATAGTTACTTTGACTGCTGTCAGATGGAACGCAACGCTCATCTCCCCACCAAAAGTGCAGGTTATGCCATTGAATGGTATGCATGTAATCATGAGCTAAAATATAAGCAAACAAGCCTTTAGGTGTTGACCCACCTGACAAACAAATATGTTGTTCTGAAGGCATCAAACTATAACGTTTTAGCTCATGCGCGATGAAAGCATATAAATCTTGCTTGGTTTCAAATACTGTATAGTTTTTTATTTGACTCATTGTTATTCAACCAGAGGCTATTTTATAACTCGCAAAAGTGAGTATCGGTTAAGTTTTTACACGGAAATCGCCACTCTCGATCGTCACGCACTAATAAATCTTCCGCCTCTTTTGGCCCCCAAGTACCAGCTGCATATCCATATAAACTATGTTCCGCTTTTTGGTAATCGAGAATAGGCTCGACAAACTGCCAACAAGCTTGAACGGCATCACTGCGCGCAAACAAGGTTGCATCGCCATTTACTGCATCTAAGAGTAAACGCTCGTAAGCGCTGGTGATTTTCATTTCGCCCAAGTCAGAATAACGAAAATCCATGCCCACTTCCTCGGTGTCGAACCCAGCTCCAGGCTTTTTCAAGCCAAACTTAATCACAATCCCTTCATCAGGCTGAATACGGATAATCAATTTATTGTTGGGTGAATCACCACCAAAAACAGGGTGAGGTGTTTGTTTAAAGTGGATAACTACTTCTGTCACTCTCGTAGGAAGTCGTTTACCGGTTCTGACATAGAATGGCACGCCATTCCAGCGCGAGTTTTGTATGTTCAATTTGAGTGCTGCATAGGTTTCCGTGCGAGATACTGAGACTACACTTCTCTCATTCCTATAAGCCTTTAGCGGCTTACCTCTAACGATTGAGTCAGTGTATTGGCCCAATACTAAATCATGTTTGATGTTATCTTTACTCAAAGGCCTAAGGCTTTCTAAAAGTTTGGCCACTTCATCACGAATAGCATCTGCTTTTAGAACAGCCGGTGGCTCCATAGCCATCATAGCCAATACCTGCAAAAGGTGATTCTGAAACATATCTCTTAGCGCGCCAGATTGGTCATAATACCCGCCGCGAGATCCCACGCCCAAAGATTCAGCGCTGGTGATTTCAACATAATCTATAAAATTTCGATTCCATAGAGGCTCGAATAAACCGTTAGCAAATCTGAAAACCAGCAGGTTTTGTACTGTCTCTTTTCCCAAATAGTGATCTATCCGAAAAATATACTTTTCATCAAAATATTCATGGAGCACATCATCCAATTCAATGGCACTTTGCAAATCCCTTCCCAGAGGTTTTTCAACCACCAAGCGTTTAATGCCTGTTTTCTGATCATTTAGATTATGCGCTGCTAGCGCCTTAGGAATAACAGAAAATAAAGACGGCGGTGTTGCCAGGTAAAACAATGTTCCACTAGATTTACTTTGTTTTTCTCTGTATTTATTAAGCCACTCTTTCAGCTTGTAATAATCAACTTCGTCAGAAGTATCAATCGCTAAATAATAAATATGCCTAAGGAATTCATCGATATAGTCATGCTTTAAACGACTATGTTCTTTAAGAGCACCGACTAAAATCGTCCTAAAGGCTTCATTGGAATAGGCTGTTCTACTCACACCTAAAATAACAAAATCATCCGGAAGCTGTTTCAAGATAAATAAATCATAAAAAGAAGGTAATAATTTCCGAAAAGAAAGGTCACCTGATGCGCCAAAGATTACAATACAATCACATTGTATTGTGCTGCTGCTTTTATCGTTCATAGCCACTCACTTGGAAATTTTATTTTGGTATGAAAATGGGGTTCAATAATTTGAGTCTAGTGCAATATATACGCTAGAGCTAATTGATACTCACTTTATGACAAGCCATTATTATTAGTGCTCTAGCGTGAATTACTGTAAGCTTCGCGGACTTTTTTTGTCAAATCAATTCTGGCCATTTCCTTCTTCCCGAGAAAACATATGAGTTTTAATTTCCTAGGTTTATCCGATCCTTTATTAAAAGCAATTTCAGACAAAGGCTACGAAGAACCGTCTCCTATTCAGCTTAAGGCGATACCTGCCATTTTGAGTGGGCGAGATGTCATGGCCATGGCACAAACGGGAACAGGGAAAACAGCCGGTTTCACCTTACCTTTACTGCAACTGCTTGCTCAGGGGCCAAAAGTTCAAAGCAATCAAGTACGCGCTTTAGTGTTAACGCCTACACGAGAATTAGCCGCTCAGGTTGCTGAAAATGTTCAGCAATATAGCAAATACCTTCCGCTAAAAAGTGCGGTAGTATTCGGGGGTGTTAAAATCAACCCTCAAATGCAAAAACTGCGAAGTGGTGTTGATGTACTTGTCGCAACACCGGGCCGCCTGCTTGATCTTTACAAACAAAATGCACTTCAGTTTAAACAATTAGAAGTGTTAATTCTTGATGAAGCAGACCGCATGCTAGACATGGGCTTTATTCATGATATTCGACGCATTATTGCTCTACTTCCGCCGAAAAGACAAAACCTTATGTTTTCAGCGACCTTTTCAGGCGACATAAAAACACTGGCGAAAAGTATTGTTAAAGATCCAATAGAGGTTTCTGCCAGCCCCAAAAACACGACGGCTGTTACGATTGAACAATGTGTTCATCCGGTAGATAAAAATAAAAAGTCTGCTCTTTTAGCCAAGCTAATACTCGATAATAACTGGCAGCAAGTTTTGGTTTTTTGTAGAACCAAACACGGCGCAAACAAACTGACAAAGTTTATTGAAGCGCGAGGCATATCTGCCGCTGCCATTCATGGAAATAAAAGCCAAGGCGCGCGAACACGCGCATTAGCAGAATTTAAATCTGGGAAAACCCGAGCCTTAATCGCAACAGATATCGCCGCTCGCGGCATAGACATTAGCCAACTGCCTCAAGTGGTTAATTTTGAATTACCTAACGTCGCAGAAGATTATGTGCACCGAATAGGCCGAACAGGTCGAGCCGGCGCAAATGGCCATGCCATTTCGTTAGTCTGTGCAGATGAGCACAAAGATTTATTATCGATCGAGCGCTTAATTCAAACTTCGATTAAGCGGGAAATTATTGACGGTTTTAAGCCTATTAAACCCTTATCTGAATCAAAAAAAGCCCAGCTACCGGTAAAAGATAAGAAACCCAAAAAGCCTAAAGTGAATACCACAGGCCCTGGCAATAATGAACCAAAACCAAAATCCGCATCACCGCAACATAGAAACCACCAAGCGAGAAATAAGCAAAAGAGCCAAGTAGATCAAAATAGCGCAGAAGCAAAACCAAGCAGACCTCGCCGAAGAAAAGTTCAATCTTGAAAGAAGCCTATTACTTAAGCCTTTAGAAAGCCTGCTTTTTTTGTAAAAGAGGCTTCTCTTATGCTCAGTACTGTAGATGCCTTCATCCAGGAAGTCGCTGAAAGCTTCTTTAGCAGCGTTCATATCGAGGCCGATGTGTTCGCGTATGGAGATACCGATAGGTTTGCCTTCCAGCATTTTCTCGCGGTATTCATCAACGTTGTTCATGCCGCTGGCTTCTAGCAATAAACCTTCAAACCCATCTAAGTCAGTTTGAGTTAGCGGTTTATTACGTTCCAAGAACAACCTCATAATTCACTTTTTTATATAAAAATTAGAAATAATTTTTTATTTCCCACTCTATAACAAGTGATTTAGCTGCATGAGAGACATAATAAAGTGGGCGAGTATGCACCAACTCGATGATAATCAGTTACTCTCCCTCTTAGATTTTTTCTCATCTCTTTAAAATACAAAAACTTTCTCTAGAATGTCTCTAGTAACAAATCTTGCATTATATTCTTTGGTAAATCGTTCGCCTTTTAAGGTGATCAGGCCAAAGAATACCCAAAAGCGCTCTATCATGCGTATTTTATAGGCATTGGTCGCCGCATTTAAGCTAGTCTGGTACTTTGTCGCCTCAAATGAATCTAATACTGCCGGAAAAACAAGCATAAAATCCTCTGCGAAATCACCTAGCTTCACCTCCTGACCATTTAGCCGGTATAGTGCAACCAGTGAATACCATGTGGCCGTTTGGAAAAAACCTACTTCTTCATAACCATCTTCATAGGCCCAGTTATATTTATTCACATAGGTTGTAAATAACAGTTTATAGGTTTCATCATCGGTTAATTTCAGTGCTTTTTTCGTGAGAACAAAATGACCTTTGTATTTGCGAATTAATCCCGCCAGTTCAAAAATAATACGACCAATATGCAGTTCTCTAAAATCTTGCTCTTTATTTATTTTGTTATGGCGGTAATTCAATGCCTCATCACCAAAAGCTGCCTCAAACTCGCGCTGTACAAATTTAACCAGTACTGTCGGTAGCATCCCCTTTAGTGTGGCTTTTGCTTTATGTTCCTGCAGATAGTTTTTAAGATTTTGATAAACACAAAAAATCGGCACTTGATTTAAGACATCACTCGATATAGCTGTTTGCCACTGAATAAGTGTTTGTTCTTCAAGTGGTGAGTACAGTAAACCCTGTAGTTGATTCGGCGAAAACCCGCCTAAATCCTCGCGCGGTTTTTCATTCATTTGTTGTACTTTATGATTCACAAAAATCTGGGCATCATCTAAAGACTCGAACTGCTGCCCCGCCATGGCTTCTTCGATAGCTTTATTTTCCAAATCTTTCGACAGGCAACACTTTTTATATTTATTTCCGCTACCGCAAGGACAGGGATTGTTTCGTCCAGTTTTGCTCATATTTTTGGCTCACGTTTATAAAATTATGCTGCACACAGGCAGTCTTTTCATTCTCTGATATAATAAATGTATGCGTGTTCAACTCATTTTGTTCACTCATTAAGGTTCGCTGACACTAACCCACTCTTTTTATAAGGCAACAATACATCATGCGCAAAATCGCGGCCAAAATCAGTAAAAAACTTAGAAAATCACAATCAAAAAAAGACCATAATATTCAGCACGCAATTTAACAATGACTACGAAATGCAATTTAGGGCCCAAATTTGCCCCGCTTTTTGACAGAACCTGACTCCAACAATGCACCACCTAACATAAGTTTGCGTATATCTATTAGATACACTAACATTGTATACCTATCAGTTACACACACAGGTGCATTACATTATTATGTCCAAAACGGCTCCCATTAACATGCGTGTTGAACCTGCTCAGCAAGCATTACTTACAAAAGCTGCAGCGATTCTTCACAAAGACCGAAGCGCCTTCATTCTCGATGTAGCTTGCCGTGAAGCAGAGAACGTTCTTCTTGATCAAAGGTTATTTCAACTTAATAATAAAGAGTATGAAGCATTTGACGCGGCATTATCTGCTCCACTTGCTGAAAACAGCAAATTAAAATCTCTCCTTAAGGAACCGTCACCTTGGGAAAAATAAATACACCGAAACTTCTTGGCCCTCAACATGAAACAGCTCAATTTTGCAGTGGTAATGAAACACTAGATGAATGGTTGATTAAACGTGCTTGGAAAAACCAGCAGAACGGTGCAAGTCGAACCTTTGTCATATGTCAGAGAAAACAAGTTGTCGGATACTATGCTTTAGCTACTGGAAGCATTGAAAGGACGGCTTCAGCTGGTAATTTTGCTCGAAGCATGCCAAACCCTATACCTGTCATTATTCTCGGGCGACTTGCTATTGATGTTGATTATCAAAGCCAACGACTAGGTGCAGCACTTCTAAAAGACGCAATGCTAAGAACGCTATCTATATCAGAAAACGTTGGCATTAGAGGCTTGCTTGTCCATGCCATATCCGAAGCGGCTAAGCAATTTTATCTAGGCTATGGTTTTCAAATTTCACCTACTGACTCTATGACCCTTCTACTTTCGATGGATAGCATTAGAGCGCATATTGGCAATTAAATTTCTTAGATAACAGTTCGTGTAACTACGGTGTAAAAAATAGACTTGGCCAAAAAAACATTATTAGTATTCAGATTTATTTATACTCAAGCACCCTAATAACAGTTTCGTGATTCGCTTTGACTATTTCCAAAATACGTTCTGCCGAATCCAAATCAATTTGATAGTAATCCCCTTCTTTAAACCCCGTAACGACATCTGACACTGCATTTAGGGATAAATCTGCATACTTGATAAGTTGCTTTCTTATTGTGTTGTATTTTTTCTGTATGGTATCGAACAACTGCCTCAATGCTTCTTCATCAAGCGACTCGAAGTCATTAGCCTTACCTATTAACATAGCAAATGTCGTGTCCAAATCTTCATATAAGGCTGTACAAACTAAATTATAGGCTGGTGATAATGAGATAGCGTCATCAGATGATACAGAAAAGTTCTTAGCATGAGCGTCATAGTTACCAATTACTAAACTAAAGATGAGCCTTCTGAAGACTTCGATAAGTTGTTCAATTGCACTAATCTTCATAAACAATCCAATATTACCGATTGGTACTATAACGCTCTTAATCAATTTCTGTTTAGGGTCGCCAAAATTTAGAAGCACACAATTTACAACAAAAAATACATATAAAATGGCTTAGTATCAGACATATTAATAAAGCGCGGAGGGGCTATAAATAACCCGCTTGATTTGACATTTAAATCAAAACGAAAAAACCTTGTAAACTATTAATTTACAAGGTTTTTAGAATAGTGGCGGTGAGCCAGGGATTCGAACCCCGGGAGGGCTATTAACCCTCGCTGGTTTTCAAGACCAGTCCATTCAACCGCTCTGGCAGCTCACCGCAACGCTTTCCTGTCGAAAGCGGGGCACATATTACCAAACTAAATTTCAGTGTCAACGATTTATTCATAAAGATTAATAATCTTATATCTCAGTAATATCTGTTGATTTTTGCATATGCATCACTATGATATGGGTAGCAATCAGATTTAATTCTACTTATTAATGGAGCACCAAATGCGTAACGATAATTCATCTCAAGTTCGTGCAGCGAACGTTAATCATGATGACTTAACAAATGTCATGCATGATAATCAGGCCGCCTTGAGTTCAGGTGCGGCTTCAGTATTAAAGAATACTTACATGCTTTTAGGCCTGACCTTAGCTTTTTCTGCTGCTGTTGCCTATTTATCTATGGATATGCCCCGCCCTGGCTTCATCATCACGCTTGTTGGCTTCTACGGTTTATTCTTTTTAACCGCGAAATTAAGAAATAGCACTTGGGGTTTAGTCAGCACATTCGCATTAACCGGCTTTATGGGTTATACCTTGGGCCCTATTATCGGAATGTTTGCAGGCGCAGGTGCAATGCCTGTTGTAATGAATGCCTTAGGTTTAACAGCATTCGTGTTCTTTGGCTTATCAGCTTATGCACTAACAACCAAAAAAGATTTTAGTTTCCTTGCAGGCTTTTTAACTGCTGGCTTTTTTATTCTAATAGGTGCAATGGTTCTTAGCTTCTTTACACAGATCCCTGGCTTACAATTAGCTATTTCAGCTGCGTTTGTCTTGTTCTCATCAGCTATGATTTTATATGAGACCGGCAATATCATTAACGGTGGTGAGCGCAACTATGTAATGGCGACAATCAGTTTGTATGTATCGATTTACAATCTATTCTTAAGCCTTCTTCATCTTCTTTCAGCATTCGGCGGTGACGATTAAGATTAGCTGCTAATAAAACTGAACTCAAAAACCTTGTAGTCATTTTAACTATAAGGTTTTTTGCATTTAAAGATCTATAAATATTATGTCTATCTCAATTCTTGTTTTAGGTGCTCCATTTGACACACAAGCTTGCTATACAGCCTATCGTTACACCAAAGCAGCATTAGAAATTGGTAAGCAGATTGATAGAGTGTTCTTCTATCAATCTGCCATTCATACCGCTTCAGCTTTGTCTTGCACGCCTAGGGATGAATTTGACCTTTACACGGCATGGCAAGAGCTAAAACAAGCTTATGGCCTTGATTTAGCGGTATGCATTGCAGCGGCAGCTCGCAGAGGTCTAATAGATGCCTCAGAAGCAAAACGTCACAATAAAGCCTCTTACAATATATCTAATGCATTTGAACTCTCTGGTTTAGGTCAATTAATAGAAGCCATTGCTGCGACCGATAAACTGATCACCTTTGGCGAATAAGACATGTCCCACATTAAAAAGAAGCTTCTCATTGTTCAGACGAAAGCGCCATTTGGCTCTAGCGCTACCCAGGAGTCTTTAGATATTGTTCTGGCGGCAGGTACATTCGATCAAGACGTTAGCCTGTTAATTGAAGGCGACGCTTGCTACCAACTTCTGAGCAATCAACAGCCAGATTTAATTCAACGAAAAAATACTACCAAGATGCTAAAAGCCCTCCCAATTTATGGAATAGACACCCTTTTAGTGTGTCGCGATAGCGCAATAGCGAGAGACATTCCTATCATTCAGGATGATAATTTACGAACGGTTAGCAAAAATGAGATAAAACTAATATATATAGCGTCAGATACCGTTATTAGATTTTAAACCTTAATCCAATTCAAATCACTTTAAATGAAATATACAAACATACCATGCCGACATTACACACCCTGAACAAGACCGCTCAAAATTCTTTATTAAACGAGACGATAAGTAATATTATTGATAAGGATGATGGCGTTATTTTAATCGAAGATGGCGTATACCAGTGTATCAAACTATTTTCAGAGCAAGACCCCGATAAACAAGAGAACAGCTGGCCTCAGCGAGCCAAATCTGTTTATGCGCTAAAAGAAGATGCACTAGCAAGAGGAATTCAGAGCAACACTAAAGGCATTACGTTTGTTTCATATGAAGAATTTGTGAGACTAAGCCTCGCTTATAACAAGCTTATTAGTTGGTATTAATTTTTTAAGGAGTTTGAAGTCCGTTTCACCTCAAAACCCCTGATAGTAAGGACTTAACTTCCATGGCATCACCACACTTTCATCAATCAAATCGTACAACTGCTTGAGTATCAGCAGACCACTCACTTAACTCTCGTAGCACTTCTCGCTTAGACATAAAGAATCTAATCATTGATTTTTTCATAGTTTCGCACTATTATTTTCGAATATATCGAAATGAGAATCCATATCAATGAAGAAGGCCACCACTAGCCCCAAACAAACGGACATTTGCAAAGTCCCCTGTTTTGATCATGACAAGGTGGGGCAAATCAAAGCAGCATTAGCCGAAGAAGAACAAAACATTCCCCAACTGGCTGAATTTTACAAACTCCTCGGTAACACTACACGGCTCAAGATTTTACTGGCTCTAGCTCAGGGCGAACTCTGTGTGTGTGATATTGCACATGTACTTGTACTTAGCGTGGCGGCTACTTCCCATCAGTTGAAGTTGTTACGCGACCAGGGCTGGCTTCGTAAACGCGATGACGGCAAGATGGTGTATTACCGGTTACACAGCGTGGATCTCCTGAAAGCGCTAAAGGGTGACTTGAAGATGTTGGAGGCACGTTTGGGATGAATTGTTTTTTATTGTCAAGTCATTTCGATGTTTTCGATAATATAAAATTGAGCATCCAAAATCTTTTTTTCCATTGTACTTGGTTGAAGCCTCTTGTGATTTTCCTATTCCTAGTGCTCTGCGTTCCTGCCCAGGCCGATGTGACACAGATTTCCGGTGGTCTCGATGGCCGCGCCCTGTCCGAGGAACCACTTTGGGGTGCAGGCGAAGAAGGCGTCCGGTTGCACGGTGCCTTTGTCAATCTGCGCCATGTAATCAGCGATGAAAGCGGTGACCGTTATATTCTGGTGGGTCAGGTAGATGCCAATGATAATCTGGAAGAACTGGAAGCCTATCAAGTATATGCCCAGGTGAAAGGACCGCTGGGTCGCATTAATCTTCGCGCGGGCCGCTACATCCTGCCCTTTGGCATGCTGGCCAACCTAGACACGGAACGGCAACTGATCCAGTCGCTTGAATCCCAGAGCCTAGGCATCAAGCTGGATACTGGTGTGCAGGTATTCGGTTTTACCGGTCCCTTTGATTATGCCGTGTCGGTCTCCCAAGGGACAGGCAAACTCGATGATCCAGACAACAACAAGTTATTGGCCGCCCGGCTCGGGATACAGGGCGAGGATAGACGTTGGGGTCTGTCTTACTTGGACGGACGGGTCGTGACGGATGATGACGACTTTCTTCAGCAGGGGAGCTTTGATCGCCAGCGATTGGCCGTGGATGCCGAGTTCGACTTTGTACCCTGGTTGCTGCGCGGCGAGTTGATCGCCGGGAAAGATGACAGTCGTTCGGTTTACGGCGGCATTCTCCTTGCCGACTACGATTTCAATGCTCGCCTGTCACTTAACACCAAGCTGAGCTGGTGGAACAGCACCGATGATACCAAGGAAGTCTCGCTGGGTGTGAGTTACCGACTACCCAAAAACTTCATCCTGCGCGTGGCGGATACCTATCAACGCTTGAATGGCGTCGGTGAACACAGCCTGGCCTTGCAACTTTCCTGGGAGTTCTCACATGCCTTGTAAATCCTATGTAACAAGATTTCTTTGTGTCAGCCTGTTGTTGCTGTCTTCATTGGCGCAGGCCGATGTTTGTGTCTGGCGTGATCCGGAGCGCACCATGGTCCGATTGTTCCCAGAAGCAAAAGATTATAAAACCGAAATATATAAGCTGAACTCGGATCAGGTCGCTCGCATCGAAGCGCTGGTCGGTGAGCCGCTGCACTCTTCCGAGAAAGAGGAATACAACATCTACGCCATCACCGCTGACGGCCGCACGTTGGGCTGGGTACTGGCCCTAGCAGGTACAGGAGAATACGGCGTCATCGAAACCGTGGTCGGATTGAATGCTGATCATAGTATTCGTGGTGTTTACCTGCAACGGGTGCGCGAGCGCAAACGTAAAGCGCTCAAGAGCGATAACTTTCTCGGCCAGTTTCGCGGCAAGACTCAAAAGGATACGCTCGCCATTAAGCCCATTGCTGACGCAGAAAAAGCTTCTAATGAAATTACCCGCCTGGTCAATAAAATGCTTGCTTACGAGGCGGTATTGAATACCGGTTCAAAATCCAACCCCAACACTTTACCTACTAAAGGAGAATAAATTATGAAACGCCAGAGCCTTGTGATTATCGCCCTCTCACTCATCCTCGGCCTTGTTACAGGCTGTTCCGACAAGGACACCCAGCAGACCACGCTTGATCCCAGTTTACCTGTCATTGCGATGAGTGATCTATTGAAACAAGCGGACAAATACGCGGGCAAGACGATTACTGTTACTGGACTATTTGGCGGCATGTGTTCCGACGGTGCCGATTTTTACTTCAAGGACAAACTTGAATTGATCGAAGTCGTCCCTCCCGCCGACGGCATGCCGACTGATATCGTGATTGGTACACCGCTGAAAGTTCAGGGTGTCGTGCTAGTTCAGGCTGAACATGGTGAGGAAGGCGGCGAGAAGGAATCTGAGGTCAAAATACAGGCTACCGTCATCCACACCAACCGGTCGTAGGAGAGATGCCATGAACCTGCTGACTTTGAGTCTCAAAAACCTGCAACGGCGTAAGTTACGTACCAGTCTATCCATGACAGGGGTCGCTATTGCCACGGCAGCCCTGTTTAGCCTGTTGTCGTTCAACACCGGCTTTGATCGTGCGCTGCAAGAAGAAATGGCCAACTCCGGCATCCACATGATGGCTTCAACCGAAGGTTGCCCCTTGGAAGCGGCTTCGCTGGCCTTGCACGGCGGCGAGATACCCAAGTTTCTTGATGTCCGTCGCCTCCTGGAAATCAGTGATATGCCCGGCATTCGCACCGCCGCCGGCATGCTGATCTTTTCGCTTATCGAAGAGGAGGGTAAGGCAATCTTCTTCTACGGTGTGGGCGATAACTATCGTGACCTGAAACCGCATTGGAAAATACGTGGCGAGTGGTTCACCGGGCCGGATTCCATTATTCTGGGTACCGAAGCGGCCCGGGTGGAAAAACGCGAGGTCGGTGACAAGGTTTATTTTCCGGGCATCGACGCCGAATTCACGGTCTCCGGTATTGTGGAGCGCACCGGCAGCGAGGACGACGGTTTCTTTTTTCTACCTTTGGCCACCGCGCAGAAGGTATTCAAGAAACAGGGCAAGCTGACCGCGGTCGGTATCAGCCTGGCTAATGTGGAAGAATTTGAACAGGTTAAAGGCAAGATTGAAACCCTGCCGGATGTCTATGTGGTGACTAAAGATCAGATCATGCAACAGATTTCCTCGCTCACCGGCTCCAGCAAAACGCTAATGGCCGCCGTGCTGGTCGTAGCATTGGTCGTGAGCTTTCTCGGTGTGATCAATACGGTATTAATGAGCGTGTTCGAAATGTTGCGCGAGTTCGGCTACATGCGTTGTATTGGCGCTTCGCCCGGGCATATCTTCCGTATTGTCCTGTTCGAGACGCTGTTGCTGTGTCTCGCTGGTGGCGTGCTCGGCACTGCCTTCGGCATGGCCTTTGCCACGGTGACCGATCAATGGCTACACGAATTATTACCCTACGCCCCGGCGGGTCGATTCATTCTGTTCGATCCGGTAGTCATCGCCGCCTCGATTTTGTTCGCCACCCTAGCAGGTGTCATAGCAGGCATCATCCCCGGCCTTAAGGCTGCCCACGCATCACCCATGGAGGCTGTGCGCAATGTCTGATTTGATTACTCTCAACAAGGTCAACAAAACCTTTCGCCGTGGACGGGAGCTGGTGCATGCACTGGATGGTATTGATCTCAATATACAAGCAGGTGAGTTTGTTGCCGTGGCGGGTCCATCGGGTTCAGGGAAGAGCACGCTGCTTAACATCGTCGGCGCTATGGATCAGGTCACTACCGGTAAGGTCACGATCGCGAACCAGGACGTAACAGCACTGAACGAAAAGGGTCTGACGCTTCTACGGGCTGACACCATCGGTTTTGTATTCCAGCAATTCTTCCTGCAACCAACGCTAACCGCACGGGAGAATGTACTATTACCTACGCTGTTCACCCGGCAAAAGCATCTAGAGTCCAGAGCCGACGAACTGCTGGCACGTGTTGGCTTGGCAGAACGCGCCAATCATTTGCCCGATGAATTATCTGGCGGTGAAATGCAACGTGTAGCCATTGCTCGGGCATTAATTAATCAACCAAAAATATTATTGGCCGACGAACCCACAGGTAACTTGGACAGTCGCAACGCTGAGGCGATTTATGGCCTGCTAGATGAATTACACGAAGACGGTCTGACCATTATTGTCGTGACGCACAGCGAGGAACTGGCAATGCGCGCGGAGCGCCGCATACATCTGCTCGACGGGCGCATCAGTGACGATAAGACACAAGGCAAGGAGTAGCATGATGAATAGCGAAACATCACAGACAACATCTTGTCCTTCCAGTGAAGGTACAGAAAGGCCACCAAAATCGGCGTGGCTGCTGCTGGGTTTAGCGGTCTCGTTTGAAATTACGGGTGCGCTGGGTCTGCGCTTTAGCGAGGGCTTCACTTTACTGTTGCCCACCGGCATTGCGCTTGCGGCCTTCACGCTGGCGCTTTACCTCGTCAGCCTTGTCATGAAGAAACTACCGATCAGTGTCGCCTATCCGATCTGGGCTGGCGGTGGAACCGCAGGGGTTGCGCTTCTCGGCATACTGGCATTAGGTGAAGAACTCAACGCAGCGAAAGCTCTGGGCATCGTATTCATTGTGGCTGGCGTCATTATCGTGAACAGAACATCAGAAAAAAAGAGCGGATGCTAATGCGCGAAGCTGATTTCAATCCTTCGGCGTTTGAAAACATTATTAACAGAAGGTGTTACTAAGATGACTTACACATGGCTGCTGGTTGGATTGGCGATTGTCGCCGAAATTTCCGCTGCGCTCTGCCTGCGCTTTAGCAATGGTTTCACCAAACCACTGCCAACGGCGCTTGCACTTACCGCATTTGGCTCGGCTTTTTATCTTATTAGCCTAGCTCTGGTGAATCTGCCAGTCAGCATCGTTTACCCTATATGGGCAGGTGGAGGAACTGCTGGGGTGGCATTCCTTGGTGTACTAATACTCCGCGAAAAAGCGAGTCTCCAGAAAGGACTGGGTATCGTACTCGTCGTGATAGGGATCGTCATTCTGAATATTTCGTCGGGAGGACACAGCGCATGACCAAATTACATTGCCGTCAATCCTATTCAGTGCACCTGATGTTTAGTACGCTGCTTATTGGCCTGACATTACTGGCGGGCTGTGAACAGAAAAGCACGTCAACCATCAATACAGACCTGGTCAATAAAACAGTACCGAAGCAAGCTATCGACTTTACGTTACCTGATCTGGCCGGAAAGCCACACAGCCTTGCTGGTTACCTGGACAAAGGGCCGGTGCTGCTGGTGTTTTTTACGACCTGGTGTCCTTACTGTGTAAAGGAGATCCCGACGCTGAAACAGATTTATCGGGAATATGGATCGAAGGGTTTGCAACTGGTCGCTATCAACGCGGGTCTGGTTGACAGCCTGGAAAATGCAAAACGGTACGCGCTGCAACACAGGCTGCCGTATCCCATACTTTATGATACCGATGCTTTAGTTTCTGCTAAGTACAACGTTCAGGCGGTTCCGCAAATGTACGTGATTCAACAGAACGGAAAAATAATCAAATCATCTAAACACGTACCCCAAGAAACGATTTCAAAGGTAAGCTCAGCAATCAGACAAGCAAGAACCGACATCGTACTTGGTGATGCACAAGCGCCTGTGACGCTTATCGAATATGGATCATTAACATGTGACTACTGTATCCGCTTTCACAGAGAAGTCTTACCACAGGTAAAATCACACTATATCGACCCAGGAAAAGTACGTTTTATTTACCGACATTTTCCAACCAGTCAGGCTGCGATGCACGGTGCCATTGCCGCTCAATGCGCGGGCAATCAATATTATGAAATGCTGGATAGGCTTTATTTCTCGCTTGATTGGTCCCAAGCTACAAATATAGAATCTGCGTTAATTCAGCAGGCCACCTCGCTCGGAATGGAAGCAACATCGTTTCGAACTTGCCTCAATAATAATCGACAAGCAAACGATATCATCAGCGAACAACGTACAGCAAGCGAGGCATACGGTGTCAATGGTACGCCAACTTTCATTATTAATGGTGAAGTTGTGCAGGGACAGAAAACTTTTGATGCAATGTCGGTGCTGATTGATAAAGCGTTACTTAACCAAGTTTCATTAGAACTCCAGAGGCAAAATATCAATATACAAGCTAATGATTGATAAACGTGCTTAAGGTTATATTGTGGAATACAATTTATATGCAATTAGCATTAGATAATTTTCAAGGCTCAATTGAAATTAGAGAAGAAAATGAAGCAAGGTTATCACCGCTACTGATATGGCCATATTAATATGCTGGGGCATTATTCTTTCACTTTGGAAGAACAGGTAATGAAGGGCAGCTTAGACCATTAAACCAACCATCGGACAATCTTGATTGTCCTTAGAGTAACTTCTCGCACCGTTGAACTTCAACCCCTTTAAGGGGTAGTTACCTCATAGCAACGTAAAATGCCAACTTTTCATTTTAAATCTAATCAAACAATATTACTTGAAGAGGTTTCGTGCGAAACCCCTTCAACTCAAGTGTCGACAAATAAAGCGCTCGATAGCTACATACAGATAGGGATTATTCAGCCAATTTGAATATTCAGTGAACTAACGAAAGTGAGCAAAAGCCAACCTTCTAGTATTGCTGGAATACCCATTGCTTTCCCCCTGTGTCAGAATAGTTGTCGCCTCTAATTTTTAGTTAGAGGTAGTAAAA
>CAXBDA010000006.1:0-69503 GCA_963974595.1 uncultured Oleiphilus sp.
CCCTTTGAAAGAGATATTCCGCTCATATCGAGAAGGTAAAGAGTAAGAATAAGAGCAAAAAAGCTCGCATTTAAATGATAAATGCGAGCTTTTTTATGAAAAGAAAAATATCTTTCTAGATGCCAATATTTTTCAGAGTACTTAATACCTGCTCAAGAACTGAAGCGGCGGTAGGGTGCTCGACTTCTATTTCAGTTACCAACTGTTCAACAGACTCTAAAAATGTTGGATCAGCTGGCTCTGCTTCGTCCATATTATGAATATGCGCCTTCACTTGTTCCAACAATGCAAGCTGTTCAGGGCTGATAATATCACCCGCAAAACGCTCATGAAGATCTGTAATTAAATGTTCCGCTTTTTGTTTTGGCATCATAATTCCCTATTGAAAATGAAAACTTAGCAATTAACTGCCCACAATAATAGCAAGCAATTATATTTTAAGACTAGCCTAAAGGTAAATCATTCACCATGAAAAATACACCCGCCGCTAAGGTTGCTGATGCTGGCACTGTTATTATCCATGCAGCAACAATTTTCTTGACCGCTGAACGCTTAACAAGTTTGTCGCTGTAGAGTTTTTTCATTTTCTTTCGTTCAGATTTTTTAAGACCCAGCTCATCTTTTTGTTTCTTGGCCTGTTTAATCATCTTTTCCATATCTTCGACAGGGGCCGTCTGAAAACTTTCCAGAAACTTCTGAAGGCGGACTTTTTCTTCACCTTCATGGTCACTAATAATATCCTGAAGCTGATTGGCATAACTTGTTTTGAGGTATTCTCTTAAAAAACCAACACCAAAAATACCACCTATGGCTATATGCGTTGAGCTGACAGGCAGACCCAACTGTGACGCAATAATAACCGTAATGGCCGCTGCCATAGCGACACAAAATGCACGCGACTTATCAAGTTCTGTAATTTCAGCGCCTACCGTTCTAATGATTTTTGGACCAAATAACAATAAACCTAAAGAAATACCTAAAGCACCTATCATCATCACCCAAAGTGGAATAGGTGCTTTCCCAGAAATACCTGACCCAGGCTGAATAGCATCTGCAATAGCTGCCAGCGGGCCTACGGCATTAGCAACATCATTTGCACCATGCGCGAAGCTCAATAGCGCTGCGGCAAAAACCAAGGGTACTGTAAATAATTTATTAATCGATTCACGGCTATTCTCAACAGTTTCAGATTTTCTATTGATGAAAGGCTTGACTATAAAATAAACAGCTAACGCGACACCAAAACCAATAATAGCGGCCGTTTGGAAATCTAGTTTCCAAATTTTCTTTAAGCCTTTAAGTGCAAGATAAGTGCTAAATGCCCAAGCCATAAGACCTATCAATATAGGCACATACTTTCTAGCGGCTTGGATCATATCTGTCTGATAAATAATTTTCTTTTTAATAAAAAATAAAAATGAAGCTGCAATCGCCCCGCCCAAAACAGGAGAAATGATCCAGCTTGCAGCAATGGCACCCATCTTTTCCCAGTTAGCGATCCCAAAACCACCTGCTGCGATACCTGCACCTAGCACACCACCCACAATGGAATGGGTTGTCGAAACAGGTGCACCAAATAAAGTTGCAAGATTTAACCAAACAGCACCCGCCAGTAATGCTGAGACCATCAACCAGACAAATGTTTTAGTATCATCAAGTTTGGAGGGATCAATAATACTGTTCTTAATTGTAGAAACCACTTCACCACCAGCAAGTAAAGCACCTGACGCTTCAAAAATGGCGGCTATCACAATAGCCCAGAATAATGTAATGGCCTTAGAACCCACGGCCGGCCCTACGTTATTCGCAACATCATTAGCACCAATATTCATGGCCATATAACCACCAATCACAGCTGAAGCTAAAAGAACGATACTGCCATGCAGACCTTTTGAAATTAAATAAACATAGAGAAGAATGCCGGCCATAAAGAAAAATATTAAACCGAAACGAATAAATTGCGTTTGCTGCTGAAGAGCTTGTTGCTCATTCTTTTGGATGTTCTTTAAGCCCATTTGGGAACCTCATTATTGCTTAAGAATAGTGGATCGAACTATAAAGCGTGATACTTGAAAATGTAACAATAATTTCATATTTTTTTCATATAAACGTCACTTTTTATATTCTTAATAATGTTTTCAAATAAAACACAAATATTCAGAACATGAATAAAAGAGTATTCATAAAATAGATTTTATTGATACCTCAATTTTATATATGCTCCTAGGATTATTTTGACTCATGCTCCGGTAGGTAAACTCAAAAATGTCCAAAGTGATTCTTGTCAGACACGCCCAAGCCTCTTTAGGTAAAGCCAATTATGATGAACTTTCGCAGAGAGGTTTCAAGCAGGCTGAATTATTGGGAAACTATTTTAGTCAGTATTATCAAAAACCAAGCACTATAATTTCAGGCACATTAAAAAGGCACGAGCAAACCGCTCAAGCATTAGTAAAAGCCTATCCACAAGCATTGACGTATCAACAAGATGCTGACTGGAATGAGTTTGACTTCAAGAAGCTTATCCACCTATATCTCAAGCAAAGACCTAACGAGACACCGTCAACAGGTGACGTTCGTGCATTCTTCTCTATATTAAAAAAATCGATGCTAGCTTGGTCACAAGATGAACTCGATGGCACGTCAGATAAACTAGAAAATTGGGATGAATTTTCAGCAAGAATTAACAGGGCATTTACTCGGGTAATGAAGTGTGAGTCAGAGGGCCCACAGATAATAGTCAGTTCGGGAGGTTCAATTGCAATTAAGCTAATGCAAATTCTTGAAATATCACCTAAGACAATGATTAACTTGAATTTTCAAATAAGGAACACCAGCTTTAGCGAGCTCCTTATAAAGAAGCATAACATAGACCTCGTAACCTTTAATCAAGTCAATCATTTATTGGAAAATAATAACGACAGCATGATTACTTATGCTTAAGTCGCGCACTCAGATTAAATTAAATGCCCCCACATATCATACTCATCTGCTTCTTCAATTTTGACAGTGACAAAATCACCAGGTTTCAAGTGGGTTGCACCATCAATGAAAACACTGCCGTCAATTTCCGGTGCATCCGCCTGGCTTCTTGCAACCGCACCTTCTGGCGTCACTTCATCGACTAATACTTTCTGGGTTGTGCCAACTTTGCTTTGTAGTCTTTGCGCACTTATTCTTGCTTGAAGCTCCATAAAGCGCTGTTGACGTTCTAATTTCACATCTTCAGGAACAGGATCAGCCAAGTCATTTGCCTTAGCACCGTCCACCGGTGAATAGGTAAAACACCCTACCCTATCCAGCTGTGCCTCTTCTAAAAAGTCGAGCAATATTTGGAAATCTTCTTCAGTCTCGCCCGGAAAACCGACAATAAATGTACTTCTGATGGTTAGCTCAGGACATATGGAGCGCCAAGCCTTGATTCTTTCAAGGTTATTTTCGGCAGCTGCCGGTCTCTTCATCGCTTTGAGAATCTTAGGGCTAGCATGCTGAAAAGGGATATCAAGGTAAGGTACGATTTTGCCTTCTGCCATTAAAGGAATTACATCATCAACATGCGGATATGGGTAAACATAATGAAGGCGAACCCAGACACCCATATCACCAAGCGCCTCACACAATTCCAGCATTCTCGTTTTGACTGGGCGGCCCTGCCAAAATGATGTTTTATATTTAATATCCACACCATAGGCACTGGTATCTTGAGATATAACTAATAACTCTTTTGTACCTGCTGCGACAAGCCTTTCTGCTTCATCTAATACTGACCCTGCTTCGCGACTAACCAGCTTACCGCGCATGTCAGGGATAATACAGAAGGTGCATTTATGGTTACAGCCTTCAGATATTTTGAGATATGAGTAATGTCTAGGTGTTAACTTAATGCCTTGAGCCGGTATCAAGTCGATATGGGGATTATGCTCTTTTGACGGTGGCAGCCAATCATGAACTGCGCCGACCACGTCTTCATAAGCTTGCGGGCCTGTGACAGCAAGCACACCCGGATTACGCTCTTTAATGGTTTCTGCGTCCTTCCCCTTACCCATACAACCGGTAACAATAACCTTGCCATTTTCTTTCATGGCCTCATTGATCGCATCTAACGATTCTTGTTTGGCAGAATCAATAAAGCCACAGGTATTAATCACCACCACATCGGCATCTTGATACGTCGGCACAACATCATAACCTTCAAGTTTTAACTGTGTCAGAATTCGCTCAGAGTCAACCAAGGCCTTAGGACAACCTAAGCTGATCATGCCTACTCGTCTATTACCGTTTGAATCGTTACTTGAATCGTTCGTTGCTTGACTCACGTTATTACCTACCCCAATCTACAAAGTTAGTACACAAAAAAGGAAAGGATTCTAGCATACATAGGTCGATGCTTCTGCGATTTTTTCTACCAGTAAATGCCTAGGATAACCGAAAATATCAGCGCATTTTATAAAACTCATTCACACAGTGATTTTAAAAAAACCCAATGTTAATATAAGGCTACTTTTTAACTATCCCAGCATCCAGATGCAAGACTATACATTTGGCGCATAACATTACTTTTCAGGTATTCAGACCCCGTGCTTAAAACAATCATCAAGTACATCAATATGGCCACAGCCAGAGCAACATTCGTCTATTTTGTTACCTTTATCGCTTTAAATGCTTCTGCAAATGAGGATCCAGGAGCCGTCACAAATGACGATACGCAGTGGTACCAGATTGAATATATTATTTTTGAACACCTACAAACAGACGACCATATTCTTCGTTATGAAGATACGCCATATCCTTCCACTCAAAACAAACAATATACCTATCTGACCACAAACCCTTACCCTATTTCACCTTATCAATTTACTTTGTTAAATAGTGAGGAAGGCGTACTAACGACAGCATTAAGACAACTAAATAAAAGTAAATTGGTCCATGTTCTCGATACCGGGGCTTGGCAACAAACACTGTCTACTGAATTTTTGCCAGCGCCTTTACGAATCAATAAATCAGTATCTAAAGAGCGCCAATTATTTGGAGAATTACAGTTAACGAGAAGTCGCTATACACATGCAGAATTCAAACTCTATTTAACGAAATCAATGACTGTTCCATTCAAAAACATAATTGACTGGTTCGTTACCGACAATGCTCAGTGGAGGACCATCGAGTTATTAACACCTATTGATAATATCTCATCTACTGAAATAATTGGTACCGATACAATATACACAGACACGCTTTATCTAGGTGAGTCAAGACGCATAAAAGAAGGTGAAATCCATTACATTGATCACCCTGTTTTCAGTGTAATCATTACCATTAAAGGGGCACCTTCCCCTGAGCATTTAAATAATTATGTGGGCTATACAGGTGAATAACCTAACATCAAGTATTTGGGTTGATGCAGACGCCTGTCCTGTTGCGGTCAAGGAAATGCTAATAAGGGCAGCAAAACGAACAGGCATTCAAATAACCTTTGTCGCCAACCAAAATATCACTTTACCCTCGCTCAAAAACTTAACATCTGTTCAAGTCAGTAGCGGTTTCGACGTAGCAGATAATTGGATTGTACAGCACACTCAATGTGGCGATTTAGTGATCACTCAGGATATTCCACTAGCTGATGAAGTAATCACTAAAGGCGCGATTGCCATAGGCCCAAGGGGGCATATATATACGAAGGAAAATATAAAATCCAGACTAAATATGCGTGATTTTATGGAAACAATGCGTTCAAGCGGAATACATAGTGGCGGGCCGGCACCACTAAACCAACAGGATAAACAAAATTTTGCTAATCAACTTGATAAGTGGCTTTCGAAAATATAAATGGAACGTTATGAAAAAGACTCGAAGTAACCATGCTATCTAAAAACCCCTTGCAGAACCTCATGAACTTTCCCCATTCCTAGGTGCACAGACTCTTCAATTTCAGACATCGTAATCGTTTGTTCTGTCATTCCCGCCGCCCAGTTAACACTTAGCGCCAGACAGGCATATTGCATCCCTAACTCTTTAGCCAAACTCGCTTCAGGCATCCCCGTCATCCCGACCATGTCACAACCATCTTGCTTCATACGTTTGATTTCTGCTGCCGTCTCTAAACGGGGGCCTTGAGTCGCGCCATAAGTACCCCCATCTAAAATTTGAATATTGGCTAATTTAGCGGATTCTAGAAGCCGCTGTCTTAACGAGCCAGAGTAAGGATAACTAAAATCTATATGCTCAACAGACTCAATATGAGTACCATCGTAAATGCTGGACTCCCTTCCATAGGTGTAGTCAATAATCTGATCAGGAACCGATAATGCTGTTGGCTCAAGAGCTGAATGAATACCACCAACAGCATTAACCGCCAAGATATTTTTCACACCTGATTCTTTTAGAGCAAATAAATTGGCACGGTAGTTAATTTTATGCGGAGCTACTTTGTGCGGAATACCGTGTCGCGCTAAAAACACAACATCATGCTTATTAAATTTTGCAAAGCTTAGTATTGAGCTGGGCTCACCAAAAGGTGTTTCACACCACTTTTGCTCGACAATACTAAAACCTTCTAGTTGATTTAAGCCAGTACCACCTATTATTCCAATCATGATAAAGACCTATTCCGGTTTACTTGATGCAGTTTCTTCTGCAAAACCATTCAATTTTAAGACATCAGCAAAATGAAGTGTTGATGTAGGAAAAGCAACGTCTGCCTCTTCACCCTCTATAATTTCTAATACTTTTAAGAGTACACCCTGCTTAATTTCATGATATTTAATCCAGTCAGTTGTTTTTGTAAATGTATAAATAAAGAAATCCAAGGATGATTCCCCAAAACTAGTGAAATTTACAATCATCGTCTGAGTGCTATCGATTTCATCATGTTCATATAACATGGATTTTACTTTTTCAATAATCACAGGCAGGCGAGCAGCATCAGAATAACGAACCCCCAATGTTTCAAAGATACGCCTGTGGCTCATGCGAGACGGATTTTGTACTGATATTGTGGTAAAAAACGCATTAGGTACATATAGTGGGCGCTTATCGAACGTTGTAATTGTCGTTAATCGCCAGCCTACTTTGACGACGGTCCCTTCAATTTCTTTATCAGGGGATCTAATCCAATCACCTACTTTAAAAGGTCTATCCAAATAAATCATCAAGCCACCAAAAAAATTGGCGAGCAAATCTTTTGCTGCAAAACCAACGGCTAAACCACCCACACCACCAAAAGCAAGGACACCACTGATGCTATAACCTGTTGATTGGAGAATAACCAGAACAGCCAAGATAACACAGATAGCCTTAAGCAATTTCCCAACGGCAAACACCGTGGTTTCATCCATTGGCTCTTTCATTTTTTCTTCGCAAATAACTAAGCTCTCAACACCACTGATAAATCGAATAATGAACCAGGTTAAACAAAAGACCACTGTTATTCTTTGTGCGTAGAAAAAAAGGCTAAACATTTCTGAATCAGATTCACGCTGAATACTATACGCCAACCAAGAGATTCCTAAGAGCCAAATAGCCAACATCACGGGGCCTCGGGCAGCGTGAAGAAAGGTGTCATCCCATAGGTTTCTAGTTTTAGAAAATTGCCGCTCGATTTGAGTAAATATACGCCCGACTAAAGCACCAGTTAACGCTGTGATTGCTAAAATAATGAGGACTTCAACAAACTGCCGATACAATACGTTTTCTAGCCCCTGAAGCTCTAACCATGTATTTAAAATATTCCAATTCATTATTTTTTATCAACACCTATTCATTAACGATTCGAATTACACATTACGTGTCGTGTTTTTCCACCGCTTACTGTTTTGTAAGTCATAAATATTTTTTCTTTTGTGGACATTAAATCTCAAGCGATTTAAACGTTTATTCGCAAAAGAAGCAGGATCATTTTTATATACACCATCCAAATAGGCTAACACTTCTTGAGCGCCTTCGGGGTGATTGCAAACCAGCACCATATCGCAGCCCGCAGAAAGTGCCGCTTTAGCTCGATCTGTAAAAGTACCCGCAACGCTAGCGCCTTCCATAGACAAATCGTCACTAAAAATAACCCCCTCAAAACCAATATCTTTACGCAGGATAGATTGAAGCCACTTCTTTGAAAAGCCAGCAGGTAAGGTATCCACAGAAGAATAGATAACATGAGCTGGCATTAAAGCATCCACTTTTTGCTTATCAGAAATAAGTGAGCGAAAAATAGATAGGTCATCCATCTCCAAAGCATTTAGAGACCTTGAGTCAACAGATATTTCATGATGCGAGTCAGCGGCCACGCCACCATGACCCGGAAAGTGCTTACCCGTTGCAACCATACCCGCCTCATGCATGCCATCAATGAAGGCACTCGTCAGCTCGATAATCGTCTCTGCATCATTTGAAAATGCACGATCGCCAATAACACTTGAAATTCCATGATCCCTATCTAAAACAGGAGCAAAACTTAAATCAATGTCATATGCGAGAAGTTCGGAAGCAATTAACCAACCAAAGTCTTTTGCCTTTTGTATAGCCTCTTCCGGATACCTTGAAAACAACTCACCTAGAGTAGCCATAGCGGGAATAGGCGTAAAACCTTCTTTAAAACGCTGAACCCGACCGCCCTCATGATCAACCGCAATAATAATGTTCGGAGAGATTTCACGCACCTCAGCAACCAATGCAAACAATTGTTCAGGTGAAACATAATTACGACTGAATAAAATCAGGCCACCAACTAAAGGATTAGAAAGCGTTATTTTTTCAGACTCAGTTAACACTAAACCCTCAACATCTAACATAAGAGGGCCAATCACAGCTGGTTTATTAACTGGCATATCGGACTTAACGGACATAGACATTCACTTTAGAGACTTTAAGAGAGAAATAACATTTGGCTATTCAACAATAAAAACATCAGCACCAACTGGCACAATATCAAATAATTCAATCAAATCGGCATTACGCATTCGAATGCAGCCATGCGACAAAGGAATACCCATGGGCTCGGTGTCAGGTGTGCCATGAATATAAATATAACGTCGCATTGAATCAACACTACCCAAACGATTATACCCCCTCTCCTTCCCTGACAACCAAAGAATTCGAGTTAATATCCAATCACGCTTAGGGAATTTTACCGACAATTCTGGTGAGTAAATTTCACCCGTTAAGCGGCGACCTTTAAATACAGCATTAAGTGCAGCATCTCGACCAATTTTAGCGCGTACTTGATGATGTCCTAAAGGCGTGCAACCGGATCCAGACAACTGCCCTACACCATTTTTTGCGCTAGAAATAGAATAAGATTTAGTAAACCCCTTTATTTTAAAGACAAGGGTCTGCGAGCTGATATTAAGATCTAAAATGGGCTGATCACTTAATACATTTTCCATTGATATCTCAATCAGTTTGAAAAATACTAACTTTTTTTGGCCGGTGACGCATTCAAACCCGCCGCTAAAAATGGTACGAGATAGTCTACCACCTCTTCAGGGTTTGGCCTTGAACCCGCTTTATTTTCAAGAATGTCAGTTAACTGCTGGATACTAGACATAGTAAACGCCATGGAACCCAGTACAAACTGAGTTCGCCAGAAACGCTCTTTGGTTGTTAACTCTGGGGTAATTTGCTTTATCAAACTCAAGAAGGGCCAAAAGGTTTGAGCGTATTCATCTTCAAGGTATTTCCTTAAATGCCCCTGAGACTGTGTATAAGCCAAACCAAGTAAACGCATAAAAATAGACACACCGTTATGGTGACGTGTCGGAATTTTTAATAAGCTTCGTGTATACAGGCCAAGAACATCTTCGACGGTAGGCGTATTTCCACCCTTTTCTCCCCAACGATTAGCCTTTAAGCCAGAAACCATGTAATCATTTAAAGGGGATAAAAAACGGTTAAATACAGCTTGTATCAATGCATTTTTAGATCCGAAGTGGTAATTGACAGCAGCAAGGTTTACCTTTGCTTTACCTGTAATAGAGCGTAATGATGTTTCAGAAAAGCCTTTCTCGGCAAAGAGAATCTCAGCAGCGTCTAATATTCGATCAACAGTTTCTGTATGAGCCATAAAATTCTTAGTATAAGTATTCCAAACGATTGTTTGAAACATACGTTTGATCACCAATAATGTCAAGATTGCTTTGGTTTCTGCTCCTTCTCGTTAGACATATTTAACATTTGTTCAAGCTTATTCGCTTCTTCAGCATCAATACGGTCATTTACACCATTTTCCATATTTTTAAAATGATTCTCTAAGTAATCCTTTTCAAGCCGCTTATATGCCTTTTGAGACTCAATCATCAAAAGCAAATATAAACGAATATGTTTTTTCTGACGCACAACAGAAAGCAATTGCCTTCTCTTTGAATAATGGAACAAACCTGAAAATATTTTCTTTGTTAAATTTGAGTTGTATTTTTTTAACTTAGCGCAACGCCAAGCTAAACCATCCTTTCCTTCTAATAAGCTAATATGGTTAAGTGCTCTAAATTCAATTTCTTTTCGCTTTTGTAACAATTTATATAAATGCGGCCTTTTAAAAAAGAACTGACGTGCTGGTGAAAAAGCAAAAAATGCTGACAAAACACCAAAACCACATGACATTCCTGCGATTCCGGGAGGCACAAAACCAAATAAACCAAATAAAAATACAGCGCCAAATATACTGCAAATGGTTAACCAATAATCCCTATCTCTTCGTGCCGCAGACACCAGCGAATTTTCGGGATAATCATCCATGGCTAAATAATCGTAATTAAAGCCCATTACCGGTTCACAACCTGCTAAAAGAATCTTCTTCCTGTGCTGCTGAAGCTTCAGCTCGTCTTGTTCTTCTTTTTTTTCAGCCGCTGATTTCATGACAGGTGCTTTTTGTCGACGACTATTGGCTCGACGATCATCATCAACCAGTTTATCCTTTACATCATCTCTACGGTCGATCGTTTTCCGTCGCCCTGAAGGAGTGCCAGAAGACAAAGACTTTTTTTGATCAGACACCGCAGTAGCATTCAATCGCTTATCCACATCACCCAAAAGATCATTCATATTATCGATTTTGAGAGACTTATCTGCGATATCTACTCTAGGCGTTTGGCTTGATGGCAAAATGACATTCCCTATTATTCTTTGGCTTAATCACCTTATCGGAAAAAAAAGAAAACTCTTTAATATAAAATTGATTATTCTTTATAAAGTCATCACAGCAAAGAATTTGTTAACATCTATATAAGCAAAATACTATTTAGGAGAAATCATGTTTACAGGCATTGTCCAAGGTCAAGCAACATTGGCATATAAAAAAAATAATAATGCATCCTCTTCATTCATATTTAACTTTCCAAGCAACACACTAAAACAGATTCAAAAAGGTGCAAGTATTGCCATTAACGGTACCTGTTTAACCGTGACAGATTACGACATAGAAAAAGGAACAGCGAACTTTGATGCCATCGAAGAAACACTACGCTTAAGCAATTTAGGTTTACTCGCTATTGGTGATCCAGTCAATTTTGAGCGCGCAGCAAAGTTTGGTGATGAAATTGGAGGCCATGTCATGTCAGGCCACATTCATTCATGCCTTAAAATAAGAAAAATAGAAAAAACCTTAGAAAACTGCCGCATTTATTTTGAACTAACTAACGAAATAAAACCTTATATCTTGAACAAAGGTTTTGTAGGCTTAAACGGCTGTAGCTTGACAATAGCTGAAGTCACTGAGACATATTTCAGCATTCATCTTATCCCTGAAACACTTCATCTAACAACATTTGGAAAGCTTTCAGAAAAGGAGGTAGTAAATCTGGAAATCGATAGCCAAACACAGGCCATCGTTGATACGGTAAAAAGGATACTCTCTCAGAAGCAAGACTAGTTATTTTTTAATCTTAACAAGAATAAAGAACTCACCCATGAATTAGGTGAGTTTTTAAATAAGAAATTACAAATTTCTTATTTTTTAGCAGAAATAACGATAGATGTATTGTTAATCTGGAAGTCGGTAAAATAAACAGCACCAATAGTTTGCCCGGTATCACCGAACGAAATATCGGGCAAATCCCAATCCCATTTAATATTTACGTCATATATTGCTTGGCCATCGACATAGGTTTCTCCTGGCACTATTAATTCATCAGTTTGATTAAGAATGCCTGTTGCTGCACCTATTTTAGCCTCGACACTTGCAAAACCAAAACTACCTAAGGTGTCATTACCACGCTCATTATGAATTCTCATATTTTTTAGCGTTAAACCGGGGTTAGTTACGGCTCGTGGAATCACCCTGTTCATCGCATTGTTTGTACTTTCAACGTCCAAATCATCAACGCGAAATTTCAGGTCAAGTTCAATATACGAATCTGCTAAGTTAATATTATTAGGTTTGCCAGGAGTGCTTCCCATCCCTGTATTTGTATAACCATTACCATTATTACGAAGAATAATATCTAAGTAGCCTAAGTAGGCTTCTACCGAAAAATTACGGGTAATACTAGTCTCTACTAGGCCATCCGTACTACGAATACCAAAGTCACCTTGCTGTAAGCGAAAATCAACAGCATTTTTAACGGCTTCCAAATTAGTATCTCTGTCTGCGGCATTAGTTGGAACGGGTAAGGTAAAATCTATACCAAAATCAGTAGATGTGACATGAATAACTAAATCACCATCATTAAACTGCTTACCAAATTTTCCATTGCCGTCAGCATATTCAGAAATCGCCCACGCTATATCTGTCTCTGATGCATTCAGATAACCTTCCGTCGCAAGAAAAGCCAGGTCAGACCAACCTGTATTTATGGTTTCAGTTCCATCAGTTGAGTCAATCGTTGCACGGATATTATCAACTAAACCGCCACCTATTCCAGTTAGAGAATAATCTTTCCAGTATAGTGAGCCTGCATCAACATACTCGACTTCACCAATCGTCACTTCAGTTTCAATATCAATAACCAAACCAGCTTGACCCGTCACCTTTGACAAAGAAGCTTCAGAAAGCATCACCAACTCAGCATGTGCATCCATCATTGAGATAGAAAACACGAACAAAGCAACAGTTGAAGCTTTACTTAATTTAGAATTCACGTGCACTGACTTTTGCAAAAACATGGCTCACGACCCTTAAAACCCTTTTTCTTTAAGCCCATCGTTAAAACAACAAACTCAAAAGAAATTACTTTTTATATATTTTCACAAATTATCACACATTGTTACATTCACCTAACATCATTTGATGAAAAAGTAAGCAGTAGTTTGAATAGCCTTAACAAGTGTGACCGAGTTCAAATTTTAGTATGTTTATACTAAAATTTATCGATACTATTCACTTATTGAAACGAGATTAATGTTTCTTCAGGTTTTTATCGCTAGCGAAAGCTAGAGTTGACTCGCCCTTGCCAAGCAAGGGCTTTTTTTTGTCTATTACTCCATATAAATACAAACAACTACCTGAAACTTTTATACACTCTAAATTTCCTTGTCTCTGCTAGAACATCACACCGCCCAAATGTCTTCTCAATGATTGCAGCATACTTCAAGAATGTATTGGCCACCAAAAGCAAGGGAGCATACTTCGCCATCTTATCTTTGGCCTTATGAATAAAATATTCAGTTGTCTGGTATTCTGTCGCGATGCCACTGTGAAAGGGTGGATTAGTAACAACTCCGTTTACTCGCCCCGCAACATCTTGCCAGCCATCACTAGGGTATATTTTCGCTTCAATACCATTCAGCTCGGCTGTTTTAGCAGCACAGATTAATGCTAAGAGGTTAATGTCGACCATTTCGAGATTGATCCCTGGATTGATTATTTTTGCGTACACACCCAACACACCGCAGCCACAGCCAAAATCAAGAATCCGCCCATCTAGTTTGTTAAACATATTATCCATCAGAAGTGCAGTGCCCTCATCAAGCTCAGCAAAACTAAACACACCAGGAATTGCGGCAATTTTTATTAGCACGCCCTTAAAATCAAACTCTATTGTTTTTATCCACTGATCTATATCAAAAAGCTTAGCTTCAACACCCAAACTGACATGCCATAGCTGACAATGTTTTGCAGAGTCCAGCTTACTGGCATCCTCTCCAAAATCCTGTAACTTTTTCGCAGCGCTCGCAATGCCACCCTTTTTCTCGCCAACCAGATAAATATCTGCGTCTCGCTGTAACATGGGCGCTATATAGGCTAAAAGAAGATCCAACTCGCCTTTTGATTTAGGCAAAAAAACCACAGCACCGTCATAAACCAAGTCGGCCTGATGCGACAATGAATACTCAATATCATCAGCCAAGCCAGATAAAAGTGATTTATAGACTCTGTAATCTAAAGTAAGTACTTTTTGGGGACAAAGAAAGCTCAAGTCATCGTCAGCAGGAGGACCGACTACAAGAAGGTTTTTATAATCGGAAAATTGCTGTGCATTTCGTTCAATTAATTGAGTCGTTAATCGCATTTAGACTTCTCATTTTTAGTCTTTCAATAAGCAATATATCATTGCCATATCCGTATATTTTTCTAAGCAAGCAGAACAAACAATATAGTCGTTTACCTATCTTAAATGCCTTACCCTAAAACGACGGCCTTTCATTTTTCCGTCATTAAATAAGGCTAACGCTAACTTCAAAATATCTCTACTTACCGCCACAATGGCAGTATTTGGAAAAACAGAAATCTTGCCCACCTGGTCAAATGCAATCGAGTTAGAACTGGTTAAAGCACCTAAAATATCACCCGGCCTAAGTTTATCTCTTTTGCCCCCATCTATTTGAATGCACGCCATTGTCGGCCTAAATACTGGCTTTGATAAAACATTAATATCGGGCAGTAAACCTGGCGTTATTTCCAACTGGCATTCATCGCTAATTAAACTAACTTTATATGAGTCATTATCACTATAAAACGAAAATGCGGTGCCACTTTCACCTGCCCTTCCTGTCCTCCCAATTCTGTGTACATGAATCTCGGGGTCACGTGATAATTCAAAATTAACAACAGCATCTAAACCGTCAATATCTAACCCTCTGGCAGCCACATCTGTTGCCACCAAAACTGAAATTGCTTTGCTTGCAAAACGCATTAAAATTTGATCACGGTCTTTTTGTTCAAGATCACCATTTAATGCTAATGCTGAAAATCCTAGACGGCTTAACTCATCTGCTACAAATTGCGTCATCACCTTGGTATTACAAAAAACAACCGTCGATGCTGGTTGATACTTTTGAAGCAATAATTGCAGCGCTTCAATTTTTTCTTGATCACTTTTTACACAATAAAACAGCTGCTTTATTGTCGTTTGGGTGTGTGCGTCTTTAACGGTAACTCGGATAGGGTTATGCAAGAATCGTTGTGCGATTTTTTCTATTCCTTTCGGGAAAGTGGCGCTGAATAACAAGGTTTGTTTTTTAGAGGGAAGTGCCTCGGCAATTTTTTCCAAGGCATCTTGGAAACCCATTTCGAGCATTCTATCTGCTTCATCTAAAATAAACATTGAAACGTTATCCAGCGACAAACTACCTTTACGGATATGTTCCTCTATTCGGCCAGGCGTACCCACCACGATATGCGCACCATGCTCAAGTGAACCCAGTTGCGGCCCGAAAGGCTTGCCACCACATAAAGTTAGCACTTTAATATTATGAATCGAACGCGCCAACCGTCTAATTTCATTAGCCACTTGATCGGCCAATTCACGCGTTGGACATAACACAATACTTTGGACTCTAAAACGCTTAACGTTTAGACCTTCTAACAAACCTAAACCAAAAGCAGCCGTCTTACCTGAGCCCGTTTTAGCTTGGGCAATAACATCGTGACCTTTCAAAATATACGGTAGACTTTCGGCCTGAACCTGAGTCATTGAATGGTAGCCAAGCGATTCAAGGTTGGAAATTAATGTAGGCGATAATGATAATTCAGAAAATTTTCCCAAGTGTGTTTCGACTTTTGGTGTGTCGTTCAAAATACGATCCTTTCAATAATTAGGCAAGATATCTTATATCGAAAGCATTATATAGAAAGAAGCTCAAAGATACTGACCAGAATGCAAAGTAATTTTGAATACTTTATTTATTAATCATGACAACTCAAACTGACAAACACTCTAAATAACGCGGCCAATCAAAGCTTTCTCCGGGATCCGTTTTCCTGCTGGGGGCAATATGCTGATGACCCGTAATTCTATCTTTTGTAATCTCTGGGTACGCTGCTTGAATACCCGTCGTTAATACGTCTAAAGATTGATATTGCTCATCTGTATAAGGAATCGTATCCGCACCCTCAAGCTCGATACCAATAGAAAAATCATTACAGTTATACTCACCACAGAAACTCGACGCTCCAGCATGCCAAGCTCTATCATTACATGACACAAACTGGATAATTTGACCATCCCGCTTAATTAAAAAATGTGATGAAACCTCAACGCCTTTTAAACATTCAAAATAAGGGTGCTCTTCGTAAGGTAATTGATTTTGAAAAAACAATTCAATATAGGGATGATCAAACTGATCTGGCGGAAGACTAATATTGTGAATCACCAGTAAATTAACTGAAGAATTTACTGGTCGCTTATTGAAGTTGGGTGAAATGACTCTTTTGGCCTGATCGCACCAACCGTCATATATTTTCATTTGCTTATTCTCATTAGCTTGAGGGCAAGCCAGACTATTCCTGCCCTCTCAAATTTCCAATAATCGATTCTAATGCACGGTCAAATAACAATCCATCATTTAACACTTGTACAAGACCTTCTTTTAAATCACTTGCCAATTCAAGTTTGGTTTTTTCAGCCACTTTGACACCAGAACGATTCACAAATATATAGTGGCCATTCACCTTAATAACGGCTGCTAACTTTGCTCGTTCAGATTGCCCATTCTGCGTAAATTCAAACCAACAACCTACGGAAAAACGATTCACTTGCTGCATAAACGGATCATTATCAGTCATTGCAGGCACGATTACAGTAGCTTCATCTTGCGTTAGAGAAATCTTTGCCTCTACTGCCTCTGGCTCGATATTTTCTTGATGAGAATTCAATACTTCATTTATTTCTGCATTAGATAGCTTTTCCTGGAAGGCCTTAAATTCATCTTCAACATCTAAAGTCGCTCTCAAATCATCCTGACTTTCATCCTTATTCGCTGAAACTGACTCATTCGCTTTCGCGCCGCGTGAATCAATTTTTAGATTTTCAGCATCTGCTTGTCGTGCTAACTTTTCTGTTTCAAGAATGGCTTGCTTGTGCAAATGCTTCAACGTGGATATATGCACTTTTTCTAAATCATTCAACAATGCTGTTAAACGATACTCATCAAAACTAGCTTCTTGTAGACCTTGATGCAGGCGTCTCATCAAGGTTGGAATCAACTGTAACAATTTACCCCGCGCATCTGAACCATCCTCTGTTGGACAAACAGACCAAATTAAGTCATTTATAAATAATTGATGCCCTTTCCACTCTGAGCTAGTTTCACCCAACCTCAGATAATCCAAGATCATGACTCGACTCCAACCCTCTCTAAGCAAAGTCAAAACACATTCAGGAATATCACGCCCAGAATATTCTTTAGATTGAAGAATAGTATTAATAACCGTTTCAGATGCTTTTTTAGCCAATTCAGTCGCGGCTTTCCCGCGTTCTGAGTCTTTTGTTCTCTGCTCTATTAGCTGCCCACGACGCGACTCAAGGTCGGTAAACTGAGTAAACTCTAACAATAGCTCGTCAAATATCTCTAAATTAGAATCAAATTCAGAAAGAACACGTTCAACAACAGACTCAATCTTTATTTTTAAACGATCTGATTTTCCGGTATTTTTTTCAGTCCAACCGATTGCTGCGGAAGCCATTTCATTCAACAGTTTTCTGGCAGGATGTCCGCCTCGATCAAAAAAACTCTTATCAATAAGTGCTACTTTTAAAACGGGTATTTGTAAACGTGCTATCAGTGCTTTCATACTTGATTGCAGTTGACGATCATCAAGAATAAAATCAAACAACATAGAAACCAAGTTGATGATGTCATTGTCGACCTCATCATATTTAATACTCTTACCCGAATCATTATACCCTTGGCTTGCGTATGCATTTGAAATTAACGACCTAAAATCAAGCGGCTGATAACCTTTAGCATCAAAACTCTGCATCGTTTCTGAAAACTGCTGCTGCGACAAGGTTGAAACAATCTGATCTTGATTCAAAAATAATACGTTGGAGTCTGATGATTGTTTAAAATTTTGCGCAGCATGATTAGAATGCATCAAGGTACGAATTTGTTCAAACTGCCCTTCCGTTAAGCATTGCTCCCTACCTAACATAGGCACTGACTGACCATCTTCGTAAGATTCACCAGCCGACTGGGGCTGAGCATTTTCTGATACACGGTCAGGTGTATTCGCATCAGGGTGGCTTGGCAAAGACTTGTTAATAAAACGCTGTTTTTTTAAATTAGGTAATACACCTAGCTGTGCAAGTAATTGATTAGCATGCAAATAAACATCGGGCATCTCACTCAAAACATATTTTTCAAACAGTTTGAAGATAATAATCTTTGCCTTTAAATCAACTTCCAACTCTGAACTTGCAAAAGCAAACGCATCACACAAGACCTCTGGCCCTGCGGGAGTATGTTTAGTCTTCAAGGTTTTTGAGCGGACTAGTGTTTCGAGTCGCTTGTGCAAATCTTCTAATTGACGGGTGGCATTGTTACGTAGCCTGGAAATCATCCCCTCTAATGCCACACTAACTTCCAATTCATCATTCTTAAGAATGCTAAGGTTTTCCAGACTATCAATATCCTGATTATCACTCGTGTTTTCAGATAATTGATCGATATTGGTAAATGATAAAATCACCTGTTGCATGAAAGAGTTTGCAATAAATTTTTTCTGCAAACGCAACTCTCTCATGCTGTCTAGATAAATGCTTTGATCGCCATTTGTACCCGCTTTATCTGCCATCGCAAATAAGGCATCGTCTGCATTATCGAACAATTTGCGCAATAAGTTTTTGATCGAGTCTTTAAGCTCATCTCTAAGTTGAATGATTGGCATAGGAAGAGGGCGAGCACTTTGGTTTGTCTCGATATGCTTGCCATCATGTATGCCGATGATCTTTGCATGTGCCATAGTATTATGCCTTTTGCCAAATATTTAACGATTTTTTACATTATATAGCGTCACTCTTATGGCGACTGTCACGTTTTGTTTCCGTGTGATCCTGTTCACACTCTTGCTTCAGCGCCTTAATTAAAGAAACTCAAAACCCACAACAACCGCAATGAAAATGCTCTTAAAATAATCCGAACTACTTGCCTTACTTTAATAACTAGCCGACGAAACCTTACCTTTAAGGTAGTTCACTTTGATCCGCTTCGATAATATCTTCTACAAATAAAGATGTGATGACGACTAATACAATTCCCATTTAAACATCTATTTTTAATATTTCTTCATTCAGGCTACACAAGTTTTGTTGGGCCAATAGCGCACTTAATCAATAAAACGGTATAATGCCCACCAATTTCATACCTAAAAACTGTCACTTAAACAGAGGCCTATATGACGACCGCCCTAACTCACGCAATTCGCAGCAACGTCCAGCAGGCCTTGCAAGAAGATATTGGTACAGGTGACATAACAGCGCAGTTAATTTCTGAAACTAAAAATGCCAGCGCAACGGTTATAACAAGAGACAATGCGGTTATTTGTGGTACAGCTTGGGTAAATGAAATTTTCAACCAACTTTCACATAAATTAACTATTGCCTGGGAAGTGGAAGATGGTGATTCTGTCTCTGCTAATTCAACACTCTTCACAATAACAGGGCCTGCAAGAGCAATTTTAAGCGGTGAGCGCGCAGCCCTGAATTTCCTGCAAACATTGTCAGGCACTGCGACAATCAGCCAAAAGTACTCCCGGCTCATTAGCCACACTCAGGCCAAATTACTAGACACACGCAAAACAATACCGGGCCTTAGACTCGCCCAAAAGTATGCGGTCGAATGTGGTGGCTGCCTTAATCACCGCTTAGGTTTATATGATGCGTTTCTTATAAAGGAAAATCATATCATGGCCTGTGGAGGCATTACCCAAGCCATAAAACAAGCGCGATCTATCGCACCAGAAAAAACCGTTGAAGTGGAGGTAGAAAACTTAGAGGAGTTCGATGAAGCATTGAGTGCTCATGCAGATATCATCATGCTTGATAATTTTTCACTTGATACACTAAGAGAAGCAGTAGCTAAAAACAATAAACAAGCAAAACTGGAAGCATCAGGCAATGTGACTATTGAGACACTTGTACCCATTGCTGAAACAGGTGTCGACTTTATTTCAATCGGCGCACTGACGAAAGACTGCAAAGCAATCGATCTATCCATGAGAGTGAAACTCTAAGCCTAGCGTTACATTCAATTACATTCAGTTACAGATAGCATCAGGCTTTACTATAGCTTTATCTTTAAACTTAGAAAATCAACAATATACCTTAGTTTAAGAACCTACTGACATATGCCTAGTCAAAAAGCAAGGCCAAGAAAAATTCATTACGATAAAACGAGCGCCATCACATTAATATCATTGATAGTGATGTCGATGGCTAGCTTAGTAGACTCGGCTATTTTTGGCTTTTCTACACTTGATCTAACTAGCAATTTATATCCTATTTGCTTAAAGACAGGCACTGCTCTCCTACTGGTATTCGTTTTTTCACATCGCGCACTATTTGGCATTTTTTTAGGCACTTTCACTAGTTTAATAAACAATTTAGAGGCCGACCTTAACAGCCAAGTTATTGTTTTTTATGCTCTGCAAGGCATTGCCATATGCCTGCAAGCCCAAGTCATTCACTTGTCATTCACCAGAGGTGTCAGTAAAGGAAACCCTCTATCCAGCAACCAAAACCTAATTACATTCATTGGCATTACCAGCATCACCACTTTAATGATTAGTTTTTTAATGAACCTAAACATAAGCACGCTTATAGCGCAGCCACTTTCAGCAACTAAGGTCATTACTTTATTTTTAACTAATCTAACAAGCCTTATTACTGTACCTAGCCTCTTTTTCACACTAAAGAATCACAACACTCGTGTGAAGCAAAACACCCACCCTCTGGAATGGCTAGTCTGGCTATCAACATCAGTCATGGGCATTTACTTTGCTATCAATTTGTACCCAGCATTTGTATTGATTATTGTATTTTTGTTTATGTGGGCAGCAACGCGATTCAACCAACTTACATGCTGCATAAGCGTTCTCGTGGGTAGTTTTTTAAGCGCGTTCTTTTTTAACGAAAGTGATATTAACCAATGGTTTCAAGATCTTCCTATTTTTACACCACAATTGATTACTCTATTACTTATTATGAGCACTCTCTATTTCAGTGCGCTCAGGTCAGATCAGCGCAGAATGGAATTCAAACTTGAAGAAATTGTTGAACAACGCACAAGAGACTTAATCCTAGCCAACCAAGAGTTGCATGATGAAGTTTTTAATAGAGAGCAAGCAGAAAAATCTTTCCAGTATAGCTCATCTCGCTATAAAGCTTTGTTTGAAACTGCCGGTATTCCCATTATCGTGTTAGATTCAAAATTCAAGATCAAACAGTGGAATACCGCAGCAGAAATGCAGTTTTCTTATACCAAAGAATCAGTACTGGGGAAGAATTTCATCAGCATGTTTATTCCTGAACCAATTCAAGACGAAACATCCTGGAAATTCACAAAAGTACTCGAAAGCGGGATGAACAAAGAGAACATGGAAACTGAGGTGATAAGCTATGACGGCTTGCAGCATACCATGCTTTGGAATATGAACCACTTTGCCGATAAGGTAGACCCTGATAATCAAAAGCAATTACTTTTGATTGGTCAAAATATTTCAGAGATCCGTAAAACCCAAAACCAGTTACATTATTTAGCCCACTTCGACGCATTAACTGATACCGCAAACAGACGCTTATTTGAAGACAGGTGCGCTCAAGCCATTCACTCAGCTATCCGACATAAAAAGAAAATTGCTTTAATTTGCTTGGATATTGACCACTTTAAACGCATAAATGACACCTTAGGTCACGCTGTTGGTGACCAGTTTCTTGTCGCCTTATCCAATAGATTAAAAGAATGTGTTCGTAAAGAAGATACTATTGCACGCCTCGGAGGGGATGAATTTGCCATTTTATTAGCGAGCATTTCAGGCCCTGAGGGGGCTGAAACTGTGGCACGTAACATACTGGAAACCATCACCCAACCCGTTATGATCCAAGGCCATGAGCTAATCGTAACCTCAAGTATCGGCATAACAATTTGTCCTAATGACGGCATTCAATATCCTGACTTATTGAAAAATGCGGATATGGCGATGTATCGAGCCAAAAATGCCGGGCGCAATAATATTCAATTTTATAGCCCTGAAATGAACGAAGAAATGCAAACTCAACTTCGTATCGAAAAAGAGTTGAAAACGGCCATTCAACTCAACCAGTTTAAGCTTTATTATCAGCCAATTATTGACATTGAAACAGGTGAAGTGCTTGCTTTAGAAGCATTATTACGCTGGCAACACCCTGAAAAAGGCTTAATCAAGCCCGGCTATTTTATAGAGATAGCAGAACAAACCGGGCAACTAAATGATATTGGCCAATGGGTCATTAAAAATGCCTGTTTACAAGGCAGAGCGGTACATCAGTGGTCAAAATCACCTATTCAGATAGCGCTCAATTTATCTAACAAACAGCTCACTCACCCAAGCTTGGTTGAAATGTTGAAAAAAGCCTGCGCTGATACATATTTTCACCCCAGAAATTTAATACTAGAAATATCCGAAAGTGCAATCACCCAGAACATAGACCTGTCTTATGCAACGCTCAATCAACTAAGTGATCTCGGCGCATCTATCACTATAGATGGCTTCGGTACAGGTTTATCTTCGTTGAGGCAGCTTAAAAGCATCCCTATTAACATGATAAAAATAGATCGATCGTTTGTTAAAGGTATCCCTAGTGAAGAAAGTGATATGACCATTACAGAAACATTATTAGCGATTGCAGACCAAATGGATTTGAAAACCTTTGCGGCGGGTGTCGAAACAGCAGAACAAGAAGCGTTTCTTAAAATAAACGGCTGCCGCTATGCTCAAGGTTATTTATATACCCCTCCTTTACCCTTTAAATCACTTCCAGAGTTATTTTCAAATATTGATGCAGGGCATAATTTAAGCGAAGGCAGCCAAATAAGCCTACCGTTCAATGAAAAACCAAAAGATAACACCATTAGCTCTTCAAAAAGCAAGATCATTAGCTGAATCTGTGGCTTAAGCTTAAAGCATTAAATGCTTATGTAGCTGTTCAAATTGCTGGGTTAATGTATGCTTAGGCGCAAAATAAACAAGCGGTTTACTCACTTGATGAGACTCTTTCATCTTAATAGAAGAACTCAGTTTTACGGGCACCATTGGCAAACCTTCTGCGATTAATTCTTCTACCAACTTATTAGGTAAGCTTGCACGTGGCTGGAACTGATTAACAATCACACCCTCAATTTCTAAACGATTATTATGGTCTTCCTGAATATCTTTAAGCTCTCCCAATATGGTATATAAGGCTTGTCTTGAAAAATCATCACAATCGAATGGAATCAAAACACGATCACATGAAATAAGAGCCGAACGTGTATAGAAGTTTAAGGCAGGCGCAGTATCGATAATAATCTCATCAAACTGGCTTTCCAAATCTCTCAAGGCATTTTTTAATTTATAGATTTTATGCTTAGACTCTAGCTTTCTTTCAAGAAAATCCAGCTCAGGGTTAGAAGGCAAAACAAATAAATTTTGAAAGGGGGTTTGATGCGTAAAATCTGCCGGGTCTTTATTAAACAAATTAAAAGATAGTGTTTGCTCAAAAAAATCCGCTACCGAGTCCTTTAAATCGGCTGCATGCCTGCCCATTAAATAGTGCGTCGAATTGCCTTGCGGGTCCAAGTCTACAACAAGCGTTCTTCGCCCACTAGCGGCACTAACAGCAGCAAGATTACAGGTTATGCTAGATTTTCCGACCCCCCCTTTCTGATTAAACACTACACGAATCATTTACCCTCTCCTATTTAACGAACTCACCAATTTAATACTTTTTTAACAAATGGAACCGTCAGTTTTCGTTTTTCTATTAGTGTTGCTTTATCTAAATTGTCAATAATCTCTAACAACGCGGGAATATCCCGATCACTTCGCTTTAAAATAAATGCTGAAACCTCATCATCCATTAAAAAACCTTTCAGTTTAGCGAGCGACTTTAGCATGCCTTCTTTTTCAACATCACTTATGTCTGACAAGGTCAGTAACAAACCAGATTGGAGCCTTGACTGTAAATCTTTTAGCTGGACATTCAATCTGCCTGGCGGGCATTTTGAAGTAATCATCAACAGCTTTCCATTCATTTTGTAATGATTAAACAGATTAAATACGAATAACTCAGCCTCCTCTAAATGGCTGCCTGTAAAACAGTTTAACCATAAATCAATATCATCTAAGGCTAAGAAGTTAAATGATTCAAAATAGTCTAAAAGGTCTGAAAAATAACTGTCGTTTTCTTGCTCATCATACAAGTCACTAGCACTCAGTTCTGAGAGTGAAAAATAAGCACACCCGATATCTGACTGATAAAAAGTTTCATAATAAACAATAGAGGAGGCTAGAAGATGTGTTTTGCCAACAGATTCGGGGCCAACCAATACCACGAGCGTTTCATGTTTACGCTCTATGTGTTCTTTTAAGCAAGCAATGACTGCCTGGTTTTCATGCCCTAAGTAATTTTCAAAACTTTTCTCCAGACGCATCTGTACTGGTAAAAATAGTTGAACAGTGGGGCTAAGAATATTCATTACCTGAATCGCTACTCACTATTTTTCTTATAAAGATAGGCTTTATAACCCCAAGAGATCGAATAATGAATGCCACTGATCAAGGTAATAAGCGCAACCAAATCTAAACCATATTCGATTGCCCAAAGCGGCATAGGCCAACCCGATAAACTAATCATCAACATTAGAACGTAGACAATTTGAATTAAAGTACAAGCCTTACCAAAAATAGAGGGCTGTATTTCATAGTGACTAACAAAATAATGGTAAAACAAGGCACCAAACACGATAAATAAATCTCGCCCAAGAATCAAAACTAATAACCATACTGGCAAATAACCCGTCCACACCAGCATCACATAAGCAGTAATCAAGAGGAGCTTGTCTGCTAAAGGATCAGCAATGGCACCAAAACGCGACTTCCAATTAAATTGTCGAGCTAAAAAACCATCTATTCCGTCAGATAGCCCGGCAATAAAGAAAATAACAAGCGCATTAAAATAAAGCCCCTTATAAACACATAAGGCAAAAGGCAAAATCAGTATTATTCTCAATACTGTTAAAATATTAGGAATTTGATTCAATGCAAGCATGAATAACTCACCACTATTTTTTCTTGTTTTCTGAAGAAAGTAACCATTCATACTTTTCGACTACGTTGACATCTGTCGAAAATACCGTTGGGGTTTCTATAATTACCGGTGTATCAGAGCTTATACCTATATCCCGAGTAACTATCCCTATATCCCCAGTAACTAAGGGCATGATTATTGGAGATGTACTGATATATTTCAGTTTGCCACTCAGGTTTAAATATTCATTAAATCGGCTTAGAGAGCCATTTAGTTCCACTAACAAACTCAGAGTAGAGCCCTTTAACCAAGAGATAGACAGTGATTTAACAGGCGCCAGGTTAGTTAAGAAATTTTGAATGTCGATATAATCTTTAAACGCATTAATATTTATCACTTCTAAATTTATTTTTTGTTTTTCGGTTTCACCAGCATCAACTTGGATAGAATAGCGTTGGGAAAGAATCTTGGAAATAAAGCCCACTAAGGCTTCACTTACTTCGTTTAAAGAAGCATCATGCAAAGCGCCCGAGTAAGCAAGCTCATTAAGCTCAAAAAACCAGTTTGCACTCCATAAGCCAGAGACGGACTGATAAAAGCGCACCATCACATTACCATTTGCTGCATATCGTTTTTTTGCTTCATTAATTGCATCAGGAAATAACCCCCATAAATCCGAGGCACGCACTAATTCTTTGTCTTTAGCATCTGCTTGAGGGAAAGACACGGGGAAGGCATAGTTATTAGCCGCATCAGCAATCAAGTCTAGGACGTCATTATCCTCTGCTAAGCCAAGAAACTGCCTTTCACCTTCAGACTCAATAATCCCCCAAAGCATAATATCTGGCCTCACATTCCCCCAAACCGGAAGGCCTAATTTATCCATTTCTTTAGTGAGCGTAGCCGATGAAAAATCAACCTCAAGTAAGTATGGTAACGGCACGGAAGTAAAAGAATTAGCATTAGTGTCTGTTTGAACAGGGAAATTTTCAGGTGCGTCTTTATCTAGTTCAGCCCTGTCTAATTCAGACTTATCTAGTTCAGACTTTTGAAAAGCAAGATAGTCTACATAGCGACTATTTTCTTGATATGAGAAACTTTGGACAAAACGCTCAGCTGGAAAAAAGCGTTCCTGGATCTGCTGATCCATAATTAAGGCCTTATCACCATTCACCTTCAACAGAACTTTAATAAGTGCTTCATTAAAGGCCTGCTGTCTATCACTTACTTGCTGTGATTGAACTTCAACAGCACTATGGAACAAGCCCTCGACAACCGCTGAGTAGCTGGGCAATGATAAACAAAGCAATAAAACTATAACTATTTGGTTGCGTAAATATATTAGCAAGAGAAAAACCGTGGTAAAGGGATATAAATGAAGCCCCACATAATATTAGGCTACACACAATAAAACAATATGAATACCGATTAAGGACAAGGATTTCGAGCTACATTACTATATTTTTATGATTATCGTCTTTTAAAAGTTGGTTTTTTTCAAAGATGATTTGGCGCACACATTAACAACTGTTAAAATCGCGCTCAATTTTCTTAATCACCTATAATTAACCGTATTAGGCGCGCCATCATGACAAATTCCGACAAGTCAAATAAACCATCACTCAGCTATAAAGATGCAGGTGTCGATATCGACGCTGGCAATGCCCTAGTAGAAAGAATTAAAGGTGTCGCGAAAAGAACAAGAAGACCAGAAGTATTAGCCGGTCTGGGTGGTTTTGGTGCATTATTTGAACTACCAAAAGGCTATCAGGAACCCGTCTTAATTTCAGGTACAGATGGTGTTGGCACAAAACTGAAACTAGCCATGGATCTTAAAAAACATGACACGATAGGTATTGACCTTGTCGCGATGTGTGTCAATGATTTAATCGTTGCTGGCGCAGAGCCCCTATTCTTTTTAGATTATTATGCAACAGGAAAGTTGAATGTAGATGTTGCTGCAAATGTCGTCGAAGGCATAGGCACTGGCTGTGAATTAGCAGGCTGTTCATTGGTAGGTGGTGAAACTGCTGAAATGCCGGGTATGTATGAAGGTGATGATTACGATTTGGCTGGCTTCTGTGTCGGTATTGCAGAAAAGTCGAAATTAATAGACGGCTCAAAAGTTAGCCAGGATGATGTTTTAATTGGTCTTGCCTCGTCTGGCCCCCACTCAAATGGCTACTCTTTGATTAGAAAAATCATTGAAGTCTCTGGCGCAAAACTAGACCAAAAATTGGGCGATACAGATCTGGCAAGCGCTTTGATGGCGCCCACAAAAATTTACGTAAAGTCGCTTCTTCAACTCATCAAATCATCTAACGTTCACGCGCTCTCGCATATCACGGGTGGCGGTTTACTCGAAAACATCCCACGCGTTCTGCCAGAAAACTGTAAAGCCGTCATAGATACTAACAGTTGGCAGCTTCCTGACATATTCAAGTGGTTACAAGAAGAAGGTAATGTTGAGTCTACCGAGATGTACCGCACCTTTAATTGTGGTGTCGGGATGATTATCTCTGTCCCATCAAACTCTGCAGAATCCTGCATCGAGACACTTACTTCCTTAGGTGAAACTGCCTGGAAAATTGGTTATATTGCTTCGCGTCATGGGCAAGAAGAGCAAGTTGAATTTTCTGGGAATGATCACTAAAAATGGATGGCAATACACCTAAAATTGTTGTGCTTATTTCAGGAAGTGGAAGTAACTTACAAGCCATCATCGATGCGGTTTCGAATGAAGACTTTGAAGCTGAAATCGTTTCCGTCATATCAAACAAGCCCAATGTATTGGGCTTAGAAAGAGCATCGAAAGCAGGTATCCCGACGCATGTTATCGACCATAAAGAATACCCCCAACGGGAAGTATTCGATGCCCACTTACGCAAAGAAATTGAACAGCATCAACCAGACTTAGTGATACTCGCTGGATTCATGCGGATACTCACAGCAGACTTTGTTAAGCGTTATGAAGGCAGAATATTAAATATTCACCCTTCCCTTTTGCCTAAGTATCCCGGCTTAAAAACTCACCAACGCGCGATAGATGCAGGAGACAAAATACACGGCGTGACCGTGCACTTTGTGACAGCCGAGCTTGATAGCGGCCCTAACATCATCCAAGCCCGAGTAAAAACCTTTGAAAACGATACCACTGAATCCCTAGCGAGACGCGTGCAAGAACAAGAACATATTATTTACCCAATTGCGGTAAAATGGTTTGTTGAAGGACGTTTGAAAATAACTGAAAACAAAGCCCACCTTGATAATGTAAAACTCCCCGATTCTGGCTTAGTGCTAGAAGCTGCTGAAACTCTCCATTAAAAGCAGCTCTAGCTCTGTTTACTTTCCAGAGATACGATCCAAGAGCAAAACGGCCTCATCATACGACATATACTTAGCAACGGCATAGGTCGAATTAGCCTCTTTGAATGCCTGCCGAATAATATCGTTATAGTCTTCCCTTTCAATCTGCGGAATGCTTGGCTTGATATTTATCTGGACAATCAATTCTTTGACTGCATGAATCAATTTATCCGCTAAATGCTTATTTGAATCCCCCAAACTATTTAGCCCAAGGAAACTGGCTATTTGAGCCATTCTTTCGGCAGAAGCGTGTTTATTAAGTTCCAATATATAGGGCAAAACTTTAGCATTGGCTTCACCATGTGGTATGCCATACTTTGCACCTATCTGGTGTGCGAAGGCATGAACATAACCCAAGCCGGCAATATTAATGGTTAATCCACCATAATAAGAAGCTAAGGCCATTTTTTCACGCGCTTTGATTAAATTGCCGCGTTTATAGACTTGAGGTAAATTTTCAAAGACCATCTGAATACCAGAGCGAGCATAATAATCTGACTCTTCGTTCGCCATACCACTTAGATATGCCTCAATTAAATGCGTTAATGCATCCATCCCTGTTGCTGCCGTAATCGGTGCGGGCAAACCTTTCATTAAGTCAGGGTCAAGCGCCGCAACAAGTGGAACCACTTTAGTATCAATAATTAACTCTTTTTTATGCGTCACCGAGTCAGAGATAACGGCACCAATCGTTGCTTCTGAACCTGTTCCAGCAGTCGTTGGAATGGCAAAAAATGGCGCTGAAGGTTTTTTGCCTTTTAGAATACCTACAAGCTGCCTTGGTTCGACATTATTACTTGCTGCCAATGCAATGACTTTAGCAGCATCTATTGACGAGCCACCCCCAATGGCAAGAACAGAATCACAATTCTCAGCTCTATAGTGCTTCAAACCGGCTTCTACAACTTTAAATGTTGGATCCGGCAATACATCGGTAAATAAACTAAACTGCATGGACGATGCTTTTAGTTGTTCTAGAATAGCATCGAGCAAACCTAAGTCGTACAAAGCCTTATCTGTAACAATTAACACTCGATTAAGACCAAACTGTGAGACGGTTTCACACAAGCTTAGAGAAGCCCCCCTACTCATAAAAATAGTTGGCTTAGGTATGTTCAATAAATAGGTTACAGCTTTAAGACCAGTCACGTAACCTGTTCCGACTAACTGGTTTTTAAAGCGTGAAAGTTTCAAGGTATTTATTATTTTAGTTTCAAGTTCATCCACTATTTTGGGTATGTGCATAGCATTTCCTCAATAATAAGTTTCTTATTTTTATATCTTATTCTTTTTAGATAAACTTAATTGAGTCTATCTTGAATAACCAGCTCAATAGATTCCTGATTTATCGGGCTAAGATCGGCACTTACAGCTTCATAATCACCTGTCTGAGCAATCGGATTGCCTGATTTGGAAATTCGTGCAATCACCATGACAGCCTGCGCCATAGAAATTTTGGCAATCGGTGCCATCGATTTTGAATCATCGAGCTTAATACTCAAAGGTAGCTCACCCACTGTATGACGACTAACCGCTAAAGGCGCTTTAGATCCTGCTGACTGATCAACATTTTTTGCAATAATAAAGACCGTATCACTTGGTTCGAGCATATTTTTTATCGACTCATCGATAGACACACTCACATTTACCCAAGCTTCAGAAGCTGCAGGTACTTGTAAGCCCTCTAGATTTTCTTCTGGCAAGCCAAGCTGTGCATTAGCCCGCTGTATACCTGCCTCAATGGATGCTCTCGCGGGATGCTCCGGATAAGTAGCTAATATTTTAAGCCAATAGTTTTTGGCCTCTAAAAACTGCTGATTCGAAAATGCATCAATAGCTAATAAACCGATGGAATTTAGTTCATTTTCATCCAGCGCTAATGCTTCCTGGATAGTTTGACTTACATCCGCCGTTAACTGACCTTCCGATTGATAATACTGGGCCTGAGCAAGCAAACCATAAATAGGCGCAGGGTTCATATTTTGCTCTTGATAAATTCTGACGATCTGCTCATACGCCTCAACGGCTAAAACATAGCGTTGAGAGTTCATAGCTGAGCGCGATAAAAGCTGCCAACCTTCCAAATTATTGGGCGCAGCTTTTAGCTTGTCATATAACTGGTTCAGTAAAGCCGTCATATCACCTTGCTTGGCTAATTCTTTTGCCTGATTGAGCTCTTTTGCATTAAAGCCCATCGCATAATATTCATCAACAAGCGCTTTCGAACCATTTTCCTGATACATCCAGACACTAAATACGATCACAAATATTAGCGATAAACCGACCATAGAATAGGCCAACACCTTATTACTGTGATTTTCTTGAATATCATTTGAGCCTTGTTCTTTCACATCGTTAAGCAGGGCAAGTTCAAGTTCCTGCTTCCTTTGCTCATAAAGACTGTCAGATATTCGATCTTCAGACTTTTCAAACTCCAACTCAACTAAGCGTTCTTTAAATAAACTAACGTTTTCGTGCTCACGAGAAGCCTTAATCGAATCATCAGCATGAGGTTGTCCTCTAAAAACAAATCGAATAACAGGCACTAGAAGGAACAAACAGGCTAAAACAGTGAGCAACGCAGAAACAATCCAGAAATTAATCATTCAATATTCTCATGTGTTTATAATTCATAGAATAACCAGCAGATCGAGCAAGTTATTTTTTATCTTCATACTTTGCCAAGAGGCTTTTAACTTCTTCGGGAGACGGCTTTAACCTGTCAACTTCCTTCTTATTCAATCTTGCGAGGCTCAAAATAACAATAATGCCAACAAAAATAAGTATCCAGGGACCGTACCAAAGCATATAAGTTTCTGATGTTTTTTTAGGCTTATAAGTAACAAATTCACCAAAGCGGTCAATCATATAGGCCACAATAGACTCTTTATCTTTACCTTCTTTCAGTAAACGATGCACCTCTTTGCGCATATCAGCTGCAATAGGTGCATTAGAGTCTGCGATATCCTGATTTTGGCACTTTGGACAACGCAATTCCTTGGTTAAAGCAACAAAGTCGACCCGCTTTTCTTCATCATCAAAATCATAGACATCAATAGCCGCGAAAGACTGAGCTGAAAATAATAATATAACGAGTAATGGTATGATTTTAAGCACCGACTGCTCCATCATTTGGATAATTTTAAATAAAGAGGTTCTAAAATATTCTGCCATATTTTATCATCGACAACACCAACATGGCGAAAACGAACAAAGCCTTTTTTATCAATTAAGTAAGTTTCTGGTGCACCGTAAACACCAAGATCAAAACCTAACTCTCCCTGTGGATCAAAGATATTAAATACATAAGGGTTACCCAGGCGTTCTAACCAGCTTATCGCGGTAGGCCGCTCATCTTTATAGTTTAAACCCACTATTGGCACACCTTTATTAGCCAAGTCCACCAAATAACCATGCTCTGCGCGACAGGACGGGCACCAAGTAGCCCAAACATTAAGCAATATTACCTGACCCTTAAGGTCTTCTTGAGTAATTAACCTTGCTTCATCTAATAACGCAGAAAGCTCAAATTCAGGAACAGGATCATTTAACCTGGCTGTTTCTAATTTTGTTGGATCTTTTCCTATCGCTGTATATAAAACCAAGGCCAAGCCTAAAGCGATAACTAAGGGAATCCATCTATACATATAAATCTCATACTTTTATATTGAGGCCTTTGTACAACGCTTATAAAGACCTCAGATTAAACAAAAAAAGCTATTTTTTTCTATAGCGCTTATCCGAAACAGCTAAGATACCGCCCAAACCCATAATAAGCGAACCAAACCATATCCAGCGAATAAAGGGTTTAATCTGGATACGAACAGCCCAAGCGCCACCTTCCAGTCTTTCACCTAAAGCAACATAGAGATCTCGGGTAATACCGGGATCTATGGCTGCTTCAGTCATAGGCGTATTCTTTGCAAGATAAATTCTTTTTTCTGGTTTTAGTGCTGCAATAAGCTTATTGGAATCTTTATCAAAGACCGAAAAATAAGCACGATCTGCAAGATAGTTAGGGCCCTCAATTTTTTCCATTGACTCAAATTTGAATATGTAATTTTGCACTTGAGCCTGATCCCCGACACTTAAACGAATATCCCGTTCGTCAGATTCTATAGAGACCATTGCCACGCCCAATAAAGTAATAGCAAAACCTATATGGCCTAACATCATTCCGTAATAAGCAGGTTTTAACCGCCTTAGGCCATAAACTAAGCCTTTACTAGACTTCGCCTTATCTAACATATCTTTGAGCGATATCAGAACAATCCAAGAGAAAAGAAATAAACCAACAAAAGCGCCGAAATGAAACTCACTGAATGCAACAAACGGAGTAATCAGCGCGACAAGCACGGCAATGAAAGCAACAAGACGGAGTTTTTTAATAAAATACGCTGCAGTATTGTCTTTCCAACGAGAAATAATACCAAAACCCATCATAATACTCAGGACGGACATCAAGGGTACAAACAAAGCATTAAAATATGGTGGGCCAATTGAAAGTTTTGCTCCACCAATAAAATCCAACACTAAAGGATAAAGGGTGCCCAGCATCACGGTTACCCAGGCAACGATAAGTAGTAAATTATTGGTTAACAGGAAGGTTTCTTTCGACAATAAAGAAAAGTGTATACGACCTCTTACCTGAGGAACTTTATATGCATACAAAGAAAGCGAACAGACTAAGGTAATCGCTAGCAAACCCAAAACAAACTGACCTCTAGCAGGATCAGAAGCAAAGGCATGAACTGAAGTCAATACGCCTGATCTTACCAAGAATGTTCCTAGCAAACTAAGAGAAAAGCTCAGTATTGCGAGTAAAACAGTCCAACTTTTAAAGACGCCTCGCTTTTCAGTTGCCGCCAAAGAATGAATTAATGCCGCACCAACAAGCCAAGGCATAAAAGAAGCATTTTCAACGGGATCCCAAAACCACCAGCCACCCCAGCCAAGCTCGTAATACGCCCACCAACTACCTAATGCAATACCAAAGGTTAAAAAGGCCCAGGCCACTGTGGTCCAAGGGCGCGACCATTTGGCCCAAGCAGCATCAAGTTGCCCCCCCAAAAGAGCCGCGATAGCAAAAGCAAACACCACAGAAAAGCCAACATAGCCCATATAGAGCATAGGAGGATGAACAATTAAACCAAAATCTTGCAACAAAGGATTTAAGTCGGCACCATCAGAAGGAAACTGTGGTAAGAATCGATCAAATGGATTCGATGTAAGCAGAATAAAGAACAGAAAGCCAACGGCGATTAAGCCCATTACGGCTAAAACGCGTGCATAAACAATCAGAGGTAAAGACTTGCTAAAAAAGACCACAGCCAGAGTCCAGCCTGACAGAATAAGCGCCCATAATAAAAGTGACCCTTCGTGACCACCCCAAATAGCACTAATTTTGTATTGAACAGGTAATAAACTGTTAGAATGATTAGCGACGTACTGAACAGAAAAGTCATCTTGTAGAAAAGCCATACCCAAAACGATAAAGCTGATTAGAATAAAAAAGAACTGTCCACTGGCCAAGGGTTTTGCCAGTCTCATCATCAAAGAACTATTGATGGAAGCGCCAACTAACGGCAGCGTGCCAAGTAAAATACTTAGAGCAAGCCCCAGTATTAGCGCAAAATGACCTAACTCCGGGAGCATCATTATTTGTCAGCCTCTTTGTAATCTGTTGACGGGTAAGCACCTGCTTTTTCATGCTGAAGCGATTCAGCCACCTCGGGTGGCATATAGTTTTCGTCATGTTTGGCAAGAACTTCATCAGCAATAAGTACATTATCAGAATTCAACTTACCCAAGGCAACAATACCCTGCCCCTCTCTAAATAAGTCGGGCAAAATACCATTAAATTCAACTTGAATAGTGGCATTGTAATCCGTTAAAGAAAACTTATTTGCCAAGGTATTAGGGTCACGTGAAACACTTCCTTCTACAACCATACCGCCTGCACGAATCCGAGAAGATTCTGGTGCTTCGCCTTTGGAGATTTGAGTAGGGTTATAGAATAAATTGATATTTTCACTTAAAGCATATAATGCTAAAGCCATCACGACAGAAAAACCAAAAATTAAAAATAGAATCAAAATAAGGCGTTGTTTACGTTTAGGATGCATCATAATTCCTCAGGTAATACCTGTGCTATTTTCGTTCGAACTGAGACTTCTTTGTTTTCTTCGTTGTAATTGAGATAACTCTTTTATAATACTTTTCCGTTTCATCAACGGTGCAGTCAGAGCTATAACGAAAACGCAAAGCCCCACGCCATAGGAAAGCCAGACATACAAACCATGACCTCCCATATTTATAAATGAATCAAAACTTTCAAAATTCATATCACTATATACTCACATTCTTATTACGGTTAGCTTATGTAAGGCCTGCAATTATTTTTAGTTAGCCAGAGACTAAACGTTGAACCCATTTCGTCTTACGCTCTCGCATTAAAATTTCATTACGCATTCTGAGCATCACAACGGCTGAAAAAAAACAATAAATACCTATTACCATAACTAGCAAAGGTATCCACATTTCAGGCACCATGGCCGGTTTTTCTGTTAACTTAAATGTGGCTGGTTGGTGTAGCGTATTCCACCATTCAACTGAATATTTAATAATGGGGATATTAACAACACCCACGAGCACCAATATTGCGGTAGCCTTTGAAGAGAGCAGAGTGTCTTCGATAGCTGTCTGTAAGGAAATAACCCCAAAATATAAAAATAACAACACTAACATGGCTGTAAGGCGAGCGTCCCAAACCCACCATGTCCCCCATGTTGGCTTCCCCCAAACAGCACCGGTAAAAAGCGCTAAAAATGTAAATAAAGCACCTAAGGGTGCAGCCGATGTAATAAATACATCAGCCAATTTCATTTTCCAAACTAATGAAACAAGAGCGGAAGCAGCCATCATCAAATAGCATGACTGTGCAAGAATTGCAGCAGGAACGTGCAAATAAATAATTCTAAAGCTATCGCCTTGTTGATAATCTTTAGGGGCAAAAATCAAACCCCAAATTGACCCGATTACTAATAATGAGATACCAATAACGATAAACCATGGCAAAAACTTACCTGATATATCAAAAAACCATTTAGGAGAACCTAGTTTATGAAAAAATATCCACTTCATATCAGTCTTTTCGTAGCCTTAATAACCGTCAGATTAAGTTTATCTTTAATTCGAAACACTTAGTTTAATGGCAGCAGAAGTTGCAAAAGGTGCCAAGGTGATTGCCAGCATCAATAACATACCGAGTATTGCGAAATAGCCGTTTACTGAAGCGCCATCAATGCTCGCTTGGACAGCTCCGGTGGAAAAAATTAACACCGGAATGGTTAGTGGTAACACTAACAAAGACACCAAAACGCCACTGCTGCGCAAGCTTACAGTCAATGCAGCACCAATGCCACCGATTAAGTTAATTACTGGTGTGCCCATAATTAAAGTTAATAATAAAACCGGTAGATGGTCAAAATCAAGATATAACATCACAGCAAGTAAAGGAGAAATAATGATCAATGGCAAGCCGGTTAGCGTCCAATGCACAAAGAGCTTTACTAACATTATCAAATATAATGGCTGAGCACTTAAAACCAGCTGTTCCAAGCTCCCATCCTCATAATCTTTCATAAAAAGATTATCTAAAGACAGCATACTAGATAATAAAGCACCTACCCAAACAACCCCAACAGAAGCCAGACTCAAAAATTTAGGGTCGGGGCTAACCCCCAAAGGAAAAAGAGCAATAATAATAGCAAAAAAAACTAAAGGATTAATAAATGCCTGGCGATGCCGGGACGCACCTAAATACTCTCGTACACAAACACGCTTCAATACTTGAATCAGGTTAATATTTTGCTGCATATCTGTCATATTATTCGCTAACCTCTTCTCTAGAAGCATACATTCCTAGATCAAGGACCTGAATATCAGAAATTGAAAGTTGATGATGCGTTGTTAAGATGATGCTGACACCAGACTGCGCTTTTTGATGTAAATATGCCTCTAGTTGAGTGACACCCTCCTTATCGATTGCTGTAAAAATCTCATCCAAGAGCCAGATTTTCGCATTACTAAGATATAAACGAGCCAGTGCTACTCGGCGCTGCTGACCTGCTGATAAGTTCCGACATAAAACATCTTCGTAACCAAATAAACCGACCGATTCAAGCGCTTTATAGAGTTCTTTTTCATGGAAAGACTGGTGTAAGCCTATTAAAAAACGAAGATTTTCAAGGGGAGTTAACGTTGGTTTAATCGCTGACTTATGACCAATAAACAACATGTCAGCATTAAATTCAATTTTTGAAGAAGAGACCGGCAAGCCACCCCATAAAACCCCCCCCATGTAAGATGAATATAATCCTGCAAGAATCCTTAATAGAGTTGATTTACCTGCACCATTCTTCCCTTCTAATTGGACAATTTTCCCAACTGGAAATTCATAATTGAGGTGATAAAAGAGAATACGATCATCTCTTTCACAGGTTAGATTAGAAATACTAAGCATGAATAGCGCACTAGTGCGTGATAAGTTATCACGTGTATGTAAATAAAATAACTAAGTAACAAGATTATAAACAAAAATAAGAAAGGATAGTGAAAAGCGATCATGACTATTTTGTCATAAAAAACCCAGCAACAATACTGGGTTTTTAAATTTACACAGTTCGTGTGAATATGTTATTCGGGCGTTCCACATTCGGCATTTTCTGGCTCATTTGAACAACGAATCTTCCACAACATTTTAAGCGCTTTGGAATCATGAACACCTTCGGCTTTCAAGGCCATTCGAATTTCACGCTTGAATTTTGTGATTTCTGCTTTGGTTTTTTCATCAGTCTTAATCCAGTATTTAGCAGGAATTTCAGCCTCTGCATCTTCAACCATTTTATTAATATCCGGAACTCGAGATAAAATATATTCTCTCATTCTCTGACCAAAATCGGCATCAAAACGATCTCGATGAATAATAAGCTGCATCATACCGTAAAGAAGCTTTTCATCGATGATTCCGCCATTCTCGCCAAGACCATGGTATAACTCAAACACATTATAACCAAGCGCAACCATAGGAAGAATATCTATATTACCGTTATTAAACTGGCCAGAAAAAGTGGTTAACGATGTACCAACTGGAGAAGCACCTACCATATTGGCAAGTTTCAGAGCTTGAGGGTCTTCATTTAGGATAGAAATTTTCTTACCGCTAAATTCTTCAACTGAATCAACAGTTCTATCTTTAACAAAAAGGTAAACCGAACCAACAGGCAAAGAGCCCACCATTTCATAGTTACCATTAACCAGCAAGTTACCTACTTTAGGATTAGTTAATGCTTTTAATACGATACCCAGTTGGTCTGCATTAGTGATACCGCCGATAGCGTCAAGCGTCCCACCAAACGGCACATAAGGACCACCAAGAATAGAGGTTAAAAATGTTCCGTCACATAAACCTGCTTTAAAATTATTTGAAGCAACCTTCTCATCTGTGTAGGCATTTAGCTCAATATCTAAACCCCAAGCAATTGCTTTTGCCTTTAAGTCAGAGAAAAAAGTCATCGCAGGACCATTTTTCCCTACCGGGTCATACATACAGAATTTTTTAGTTTCTAGTGCTGTGGCAGACACAGAAACAGAAACAAGAACCAGAGATAATAAAAATCGACGCAGGGCCATGAAAAACTTCCTTTTAGATACAGGTTAAAATCGCGAGCATAATACCAGAGAGATGTTCGAAATGAGACATAAAAACAATAACTGCGTCACAAAACAAAACCATAACTTACATTAATGATTAGCATTGAAGAATACGTCTAACTCTTTAGCTTGCTTTTTTGCATCTTTGTACCCTAATTCAATCAATTCATTCATGAAATCACCATCAAATAAAAGATAGCTAGCCAGACTTATGCCACCTTCTACAGGCTGCTTGTTAAGACCAAAAAATTGTTTAATCGGTGACGGTAACTTGTTGATATGGCGAATCGCTATTTCATCAATTGGTTTACTCGGACTAATAAGAAGAGTGTCAATTTGACGAAGACCAAGCTCATCAGCAACTTGCTGCGGGTTGTTGGTCTTAGCTAGTAGTGTATTAATTAACTCGACCTTTTCTATATCATTCTCTACAACATCAATAAACATACCATTAATAACGTGCTCTAGAATATGAGGAAGCCTTGGCTCATGCCTAGACTCTTTTCTTATATTCTTTATGATCTTATTTGCACTAACACCAATCACCAATATCTTACTAGCCCCCAGATGAACCGCTGGACTAAGTGGCGCCATGTTTCGGGCAACGCCATCACCAAAATACTCGCGATGAATCTTAACAGGTGGAAAAATCGTAGGGATCGCAGAGGAAGCCATCAGGTGATCCAGGGTCAACTCTGTTTTTACACCAACACGCTGACTAGACTGCCAACCTTCTAAGTTATTTTCCCCCTGGAAAAAACTAACACTCTCCCCACTTCGATAACCACAACAGGTGACGCTGACAGCGCGAATATCCTGATGCGCAATATTATGCGTCAACTGTTTAAAATCGACTTCTTTTTTAAGGAATTTACGTAATGGAGAACTATCAAACATAGAGCCTGGCACATCAATACCATCGCCGCTAACAAACCCCCGAACAAACTGCCCCATATTCTTGGCAAGCGACCAATAATCAGAGCGATAAACTTTGTCGGAACTTAGTTGCGCCCAAAGTGATTCGATTTTTTCGACACTGTGCCTAAATATTTCACCACCGCCTCCCAAACCTACAGCATTGAGTGCGCCAGCAGAACTACCGCATATAATAGGGAACGGATAATCAAAACCAGGAAATTGATCAGATATCGCCTTTAATACACCTGCTTGATAAGCAGCTCTTGCTCCGCCCCCTGTTAAAATCAATCCCGCTGTCATGAGGTACATCCTTTTTTATTATTATTTATGACTGAATACATTATCCTAATCATTGTGTCTGTGCATCTATTGATCGTCAACGGTTTCATTAACTTTAAGGCGCACTTATGACTAAAATCGAGGACATAAATAAAATAACATCATTTAAAGAATGCTTTTGGGCATAGTGAATTAGCAAAGCTTTTGCTATTCTCTGCAACCTTTTCATAAATTGAATGGCAACCGTTTCATCATGACAGCAACCTCTCAAACTAGCTCCAATCATACCCCGATGATGCAGCAGTTTTTCAAAATTAAACGCGACCACCCTTCTGAATTGCTTTTTTATCGCATGGGTGATTTTTATGAAATGTTTTATGACGATGCTAAAGTTGCAGCAACTATATTAGATATCACGCTCACTGCAAGAGGAAAATCTGGCGGTGACCCAATCCCAATGGCAGGCATCCCTTTTCATGCCGCTGAAAACTATATTGCGAAGCTTGTTCGCTCGGGCCACTCGGTCGCGGTCTGCGAACAAGTTGGCGACCCGGCCACCAGTAAAGGCCCTGTTGAACGCCAAGTTATGCGTATTGTTACGCCTGGCACGCTCACAGACGAGGCATTTCTCGACTCAAGAAAAGACAATATTCTGTGTGCTATTGGCCATGATCACGACGAAAATTTCGGCATCGCTTATTTGGACCTGAGCATTGGCCGCTTCTGCGTACTAGAAGTGAATGACTTAAATGCACTTTTGAGTGAATTACAACGTATTCGCCCTGCCGAAATACTTATCAGTGACGACTTCCCTTACGAAAGCGCCCTTGAAAACTATACAGGTATAAGACGACAGGCGCCTTGGCTTTTTGACCATGAAAGCGCTTTAGAACAATTAATCAGACAATTCAAAACAAAAGATTTGACCGGCTACGGTTGTGAATCCATGAGTTTAGCGATTAATGCTGCTGGTTGCTTAATTCAATACGCTAAAGACACGCAACGCAATCAACTTCCGCATATTACTTCTTTGAGCAAAGAAACCCGCAGCGAATATATTATGCTGGATGCAGCTAGTAGAAAAAATTTAGAAATAGACACTAATATTTCAGGGGAAACAAAACACACACTTGCATGGATAATGGACGCCTGTAAAACACCAATGGGTAGCAGATTGGTTAGGCGCTGGTTAAATCAACCTCTTCGAGATAAAGCGGTTATCACTGCCCGGCAACAAGCTGTAAAGGTACTTGCAGAAAATTACAACTTCGACGCTGTTCAAGAATCCCTAAAACATATTGGCGACGTCGAGAGAATTCTATCCAGAGTAGCACTTCGTTCGGCTCGACCTAGAGATCTTTCCAGATTAAGAGATAGCCTCGAAACACTACCAAAAATTCAAAGCAATATTAAAGGGTTTGATACCGCTAAACTAATTAAACTAAGCCAAGCAATTTCAGAACACCCTGCGTGCTGTGAGTTATTAGCAAACGCCATTATCGATAATCCACCTGCCACCACTCGAGAAGGCGGCGTAATTGCTTTCGGCTTTGATGCAGAACTCGATGAGCTGAGAAATTTAAGTGAAAATGCTGGCCAATTCCTTGTCGATCTCGAAACCAGAGAAAAAGAGAAGACAGGTCTTTCAAGCTTAAAAGTCGGCTATAACCGCGTACATGGTTACTATATCGAAATTAGCAGACTGCAATCGGGTGATGCGCCTACTGAATACATCAGACGACAAACCCTTAAGAATGCTGAACGCTTTATTACACCAGAACTAAAAGAATTTGAAGATAAAGCACTTAGTAGCAAGAGCCGTGCTTTAGCACGAGAAAAGGCCTTATATGAGGAAATTATTGACCACCTCAATACAATCTTTGACCCTTTACAAACAACTGCACGCGCACTGGCTGAATTGGATGTGCTCACAAATTTTGCAGAACGAGCTCAAAATCTGAATCTGTCACAACCAAACTTCTGCACTGACAATAATTTATATATTCAACAAGGGCGCCATCTTATTGTTGAACAACTTAGCTCGGCCCCCTTTGTTCCAAATGACGTACTCCTGAATAACCAACGGAAGATGCTGATTATTACCGGCCCAAACATGGGGGGTAAGTCGACTTATATGCGCCAGATAGCGCTTATTGTCATTCTTGCGCATACTGGAAGCTTTGTGCCCGCAGAAGAAGCCATGATAGGTGAAATTGATCAAGTTTTTACCCGAATGGGCAGCGCCGATGATACCGCGAGTGGCCGATCTACCTTTATGGTTGAAATGACCGAGACCGCCAATATTTTAAACAATGCCACGGATAAAAGTCTTGTTCTTATGGATGAAGTCGGCCGGGGCACAAGCACATTTGATGGTTTATCCTTAGCTTGGTCAAGCGCGACTCATCTTGCGCAACAGCTTAATTCTTATAGTCTCTTTGCAACACATTACTTTGAAATGACCCAGCTTGCAGATGATTATGAAAATTGCATTAATGTACATTTAAATGCAACCGAACACGAAGACAAAATAGTGTTTTTACATAACGTTCTCGAAGGTGCGGCCAATCAGAGTTATGGGCTTCAAGTTGCCAAACTGGCCGGGGTGCCTAAGACCGTTATTGACAATGCAAAAAGCATTCTCAAAAAGCTTGAAAATCAAGGTATACAAAAAGCATCAATCTCTAATAAAGCAATTTCTTCTGAGACAAGTACCCAGAAACCTAAACTGCAAACAAGTGCTAAAGAGCTGCATAGCTCAAAGAAAATAACATTTGAAGCACACCAAAATGACTTGTTCTCTGGTTTTAACAGTGAGCTTGAATCCAAGCTAAGTGATATAAATATTGATAATTTAACACCAAGACAAGCGCTAGATGTTCTTTATCAGCTTAAGGAATTATGCAGATAACCGAACCAGACTTTACTTAGCATAATGAAATAATAGCTTTTAAACTTGAACGATTAAGTGCCAGTCATTAAAATAGTGTGTTTTAAATCCATCAACATATTGAAATGGAAAATACTATGACTTTTGTTGTAACTGATAACTGTGTCAAATGTAAATACACTGACTGTGTTGAAGTTTGTCCTGTAGATTGCTTCTATGAAGGCCCAAACTTTCTAGTCATAGATCCAGACGAGTGTATTGATTGCGCACTTTGCGAACCAGAATGCCCGGCCAATGCTATATTTTCAGAAGATGAATTACCGGCCGATCAAGTGAAATACATCGAGGTCAATGCCGACCTTTGCCAGACATGGCCAAATATCACAGAACAAAAAGACCCGCTTCCAGATGCGAAAGAATGGGATGGCGTGCCAAATAAATTTGAGCATTTAGAAAGATAAGATACACAAACATATTTCCAAAAGGCTAAGTGATTTTATTGCTTAGCCTTTTTTATTTTTATTGTTCGACACTTACCTGAAAAGGCTTTAGCGCTTCACCACACCCTCGACACAAATAATTACTGACTTGCCTTTGTATTTTATTGTGCCTAATAAGCGATAAATGATGCGTTTTATCATCACAGCCACAGCAATAATTGAACCGTTTAGTATCTAGTTTTTGCACATCAAATGAATGCGTCACTCTTGGCTTCAAACCGTATACATTGTGCATAACCGACTTCCATTCTATTCCATGAGGCTTTGGTCGAGACCGGAGTTTTAAGGCCTTAAGCGAGTGCAAACGGTAAACAACTAAATGCGCACACTCATGAGGAACAACTTCTTTAAGAAACTCATCGAAGTTTTCATTGAGTAATAACAGATTAAAGCGCATTTCTGGTAAAGCCCCCTGAAAACTATTAACAGGAAACCTAACTTGCCCAGCCGCCCTCCCCTTTAAATTAAATAAAATTTTTCCTATCGGAAACTTGCAAGCATAAAATTTTTCAGCTTGCGCCAGTGCATCATGAACAGCTGCAATGATGGTTGTTTCAATGTGAGGCAAATCGCTAGACAAAAGAATTCCCGAGAGTGGATCAAACCAAATTTAAGTAAGTTCTAGGTATATGCGAAGAATAATAAATTGATGTAGTATCCACAACCCAAATAATTTATGAAAAACTCTAAACTCTACTCTTATCGACACAGAGAAACGTTATGCTAGAAATGAGCCTGCCATATATATGCTTATTAGTCGGAACTGGTTTTTTAGCCGGTATCATAAATACCATGGCGGGTGGTGGCTCTAATTTAACCATACCGGCACTTATGGTATTAGGTTTACCTGCCGACATTGCCAATGCAACTAACCGCGTCAGTGTATTCTTTCAATCACTCACCGCAGCTAAAGGCTTCAAATCAAGAGGCAAACTCGACATTCCAGATCTGAAAATAATTATTGGTACAACCTTAATTGGCGGGCTTGTTGGTGCATCACTTGCTTCATATATGCCTGAGCATCTATTAAAACCAACTCTGCTTGGCGCCATGATTATTATGGCTGGCATTATACTTTTCAAACCATCAACAATCGTTGTACCTGAAGGAACGGAAGCCTATAAAGTACTTGAGCAGAAGTCATCCGTTCCTATGCTTCTCTTAGCTGGTTTTTACGGGGGATTCGTCCAAGCAGGCGTTGGCTTTATCTTGATTGCCGCTATAGCAGGCAGTCTTCGATATGATTTAGTCAGAACCAATGCCTTAAAAATAGTCAGCACATTGGCATTCACAACTTTAGCGTTAGTAATATTCATTGCTAGAGACCAAGTCTGGTGGATGCCCGGCTTAACTCTGGCTGCAGGGTCAATTTTAGGCGCACACCTCGCTGTAAAAATAACTATAAATATTAGCCAGAAAACACTGAAATGGTTTTTATTCATCATGACAATATGTGCAAGTTTGACGGCTATATTTCTATAAGATTCGTTACAATTAAACGCTGTTTTTCTCAGGCAAAGCATTAAAGCTTAACTATACTGACTAGATAATAATGAAAACTATTAATTGACTAATCTGGAGAACAAGTATGACCGCTGATGCTAAACTTTTATCAATCACTGAAGCCAGCTCCCTTCTAAATAAACCAGAAGTAACCCTTAAACGTTATGCTCGCGAGAGTTTAATTAGAAGTGTCAAAGTTGATGGTAACCTTATGTTTCCAGAAGATGCAGTTAAAAAATACCTTGAAATAGAGAAACGAATTAAATAATAGCGTATTAATTTCTTAATTACTCAAAAGCCGAAAAAGGTATCTTTTTCGGCTTTTCATCGAATGCAGCATTAAAAATATAGCGTTATGGCTCCAAATGCTCGTTCAAAGCTTGCCTAATATATTCTGCTATGGGCTTAGATTTTTGTGTATCATGATCAAAATTAACCAGTATGGCATGCCCTTCTGCCACCTTATTATTATCCTGCCATGCTTGCTGATAAACAACAAAAGAACTATTCCCTATTGACTGAATATAAGTTCTTATTTCGACTGTCATTCCGTAATATATCTGGCTTAAAAAGCTGACATCGATTTTAGCCAATATTAATTCCCACTTATCTATCGCTAAAGATGGTGTGAAAATTTTAAAAATAGGCGTTCTAGCTTGTTCAAACCAAGCAGGAAGCACCGTATTATTGATATGTCCCAGCGCATCAGTTTCCACAAAGCGTGGCTCAATCGTCATAGCAAACATAAGTTACCTTATTAGACAGGTTAAAAAGATGATTTACATCGTAATTATTCTTGTTGCCGCCATCATCCTACTTCCAGGAATATGGGTCAAGAAGACAATAGACAGGTACACCAAAGAACTTCCTGACCTTCCGGGAACAGGTGGGCAATTCGCTGAACACCTGCTAAATAGATTCAATATAAACGATATTCAAGTAGAGAAAGGACAAGAAAATGGTGACCATTATTCACCACAAGAAAAACGAATCAGATTAAGCCCTAAAATTTTTTCAGGAAAATCTATCAGTGCGATCGCTATAGCTGCTCATGAAGTGGGTCATGCGATCCAATACCACCGAAAAGAGTCCATCACAACATTAAGAGAAAGACTCACACCAGTGGCTTTTATCGGAGAAAAGCTTTCATTAGGCTTATTAACGCTTAGCCCAATACTGATCCTGATATTTAAAGTCCCTCACATTGGTATTTTGGCAGTTTTTGCCTCGCTACTATCGCTTGCTCTTTCTGTACTTATTCAGCTAATCATTCTCCCTATGGAATGGGATGCCAGCTTTAATAAAGCCTTACCTATCCTTAAAGAAGGCCAATACTTGAAAGACGATGAGTTGCCAGCGGCTAGAAAAATACTCAAAGCAGCCGCCATGACATACGTTGCGGCAACTCTTTCCAGCATTTTAAATATTTGGAGATGGTTATTATTTCTTCGACGCTAAACATCGATTAATACTTCAATAAACACAATTCTCTATCGCATTTTTAAAACTAGCAGCTTATGCTTCTACTTATATGCACTAAAATAAATTGGCATTCAAATAAAACACCTTGATATTAGTAAATAGATATTAGTAAATAAATGAGACACGACAGGCAGAACATCAACCTTGACGATCAAGGATTTTTACTCGACCTAGATGACTGGACCCGAGAATTAGCCGAGCATATTGCCGCTACTGAAGGCATAGAGTTAAACTCGGCACACTGGGAGATTATTTCGCTGTTAAGGGCATTTTACGACGAATTCGAAATTTCCCCCGCTATGCGTATTTTGGTAAAACACACCCAGAAAAAACTGGGGGATGAAAAGGGCAATAGTCATTATCTTCTTAGCCTTTTTCCTGGTAGTCCGGCTAAAATTGCATGTAAAATTGCTGGCTTACCCAAGCCTACAAATTGTTTATAAAGACTCACCCATCAAAAGTTGTTTATACATGACTGATATTAATATTCTTCAAAGTAACCAGGAACACCCTTTTGCTCAATATGTTCGAATACTCGGAAAAGGCAAAAAAGGCAGCCGATCGCTGACCGAACAAGAAGCCTATGATGCAATGGATATGATACTTTCAGATCAAGTTGAAGATGTGCAATTAGGTGCTTTTTTAATGCTACTTCGGGTAAAAGAAGAATCACCCGAAGAGTTAAGTGGTTTTGTAAAAGCAGTAAAAAAACATATTTTGCCGCCAGAGTCATTAAATGTAGATATTGACTGGTCATCATATGCAGGCAAAAGACGTCACTTACCTTGGTTCATTTTTAGTATATTGCTACTCAGCCAAGCGGGTTATAAAATTTTTATTCATGGCGCGAGCGGGCATACCCATAACAGGCTTTATACTGAACAGGTGCTTGAAGATCTTGGGTTTAACACAGCAAGCTCTTGGGATGAAGCATCAAGTATTCTAAAAGCAACCGGCTTTGTATATATGCCTTTAAAACATATATCGTCACAACTTGCCGACATGATAAACCTAAGACACCTCATGGGTTTACGTTCACCCGTTCATTCATTATCGCGTTTAATTAACCCCTTGAATGCACAATTGGTACTCCAAGGTATATTCCACCCTCCCTATAGCGGGCTTCACCAAGAAGCGGGTCAATTACTGAACTATCAATACGTGGCAGTGATAAAAGGTGAAGGCGGCGAAATAGAAAGAAATCCAGACGCTGGCAGCACGGTTAAATGGTCAACGCAAAATGACATTGGCCAAGAAGAGTGGCCAGCATTTTTCTCGAAACGCCACGTAAAACCTCAAGAGCTGTCGCTGGACCATATGAAAAATATTTGGGGAAATAAAATAGAAGATGAATACGCTGAAGGTGCAATTCAATGCACTTGTGCGTTCGCATTAAAACACCTAAAACCTGAACTTTCGCAATTAGAAGCATTAGAAGAAGCAAAGCAACTTTGGCTTAAGCGTGACATTAATTATTTTGGTTAACAGGTGCCCGTTAAAAACCAAGTGATAGAGTTTAATACTGTTGGTTATTTATAAGAAATTGCGACGTTCTTATTGCAAATCAATTAGGAGGCGGTGGTGCGTAGCCATTCCATGTTGTCTGGGGTAACCAATTATTCAGTGGAACCACGGTAAAACTACCATCACTGGCGACCACAAAATCAAACACTTCCCAAACAACATTAGGCGCCTCCTTTAAAGGTGGAAGTGTGTTCCAATTAACATTTTCATCCCCTTCACCCGGAGGGGGGAGAAATACGGTTATAATGCCATTAATATTCAACTCTACTCGGGCGTCTGATATTCGTCTCATGCTCGGGTAAAAACCCGCGCTAATTCCATCAGAGCCAGGAAAATACTTACTTAACTCATTTCCCACAACATAGCGATATTTACCAGCTAATGGAAATTGAACAATAACCAGAAGTTCTTCCCCAGAAGTACCTGTTTCATAATCAGATAAGAATATGTCCATAAAAGGGAACTCCAGTAAATGCCCAACCATAGAGACTACAATATCCCAGTATGCATCATCTACTTCATATTTTGGCCCCTTTAAATCAGAATAGAGATAGTGATTATCACCATATTTAGCATCAATGAATGCAGAAAAGCGATCATCGGGTGTTGTCCAACTCATCTTAACCGTAATTCCACCGTCTGAACTCACCAGACACTGAGCTAACTGCTCATCTATTGTATTGGTCGTCGTATTAATCGTGCTGGTTTGTACACCTAACTGGAATCCAAATACCGTAACCGATGAATTAGCTTTTGCCGCAACTGAGAAGTTGCCCATTGCATCGGTAATCGTGTTTGCCGAGCCGGAATAATCATTCCCCTTAGAAATAACATTTATGTTCGACAAGCGCTTGCCGTTAACATCTTCTACACAGCCATGAATGAATACCTGGTCATATAATGCATCGGCATTCCATGTTGAAAAATGACTCACCTCGCCTTCATAATACCGCTCATTACCATCCGCCACTAAAACAGCGGAACCTTCTTCTACCCAAAGCCCAGTGATTTTATTGTAGTAATATAAGGGAATGATTGATGGTGGATTATCTGACTTATCTGCTAAAGGAATACGAATGGTAGATACAGCACTTTCTTTTAAGTTTAAGGCATTACCCTCACTGTCTTCAAATGTTGCCGTGATGGCACCAAAACTTTCTATTAATGCAGGCTCTGTCGTTGCACCAGCATTGGTGGCGATCATTTCACCCGGCATTAAATTAATGTCTTGAGTGGGGTCTATAATTGTCAAATTAAACACGGCCTCACCCTGAGGGGCGCTGCCATCTATTTTTACTAATGCGTCTGCCGGTAAACTGACACGGGCCGGTGAATCGTTATCGGTAAGCGTCTGTTGCAAACTAGCATCAAAGCGCATAGAAACATCAACGGGTAACAAACTGACATTAAAAATATTATTAGCGGGCTCCTTATCGAGATAAATAACACCAGCATGTTCTGCAAAACCAGCCCCTTCGAAGTTGACTAAAAGTCTTGCAGCAGGTGGCGTACCTGATAATGAATAACGGCCATCAGCTCCGGTAATAGTGGTATGTTCACCGGCTGTTATTTGTATATTCTGAAGGCCAACACCAGTATCGAAGTTAGCAACTCGGCCCGATATATAGACGGCCTCTTTGGCTGCCGCATTTTCTAGTGACTCTGTAGAGAGTGATGACTTATCGTTCGACCCACCACAAGCCATTAATGCCAAACTGCTAATAAGTATTGCACTGTATTTTTTATACATTAAAAATCCTTTTAAAAGTAAGTAGTCATTACCGTCATTCTCTGGCGGCTTAATCTGTTACGGCCATAGATCGTATAGCTGCAATGCCGACGGGGGTATTATTTATTGAAGAACAAGTTCTACACGTCGATTTATCGCCCTGCCCTCTTTTGTTGTATTGCTTGCTTTAGGTGAGAGTGCCCCTAAACCGCCAGAGTCTAATTGCTTAGGGTCAACGCCTTGCTCGGTGATTAAAAACTGTTTAACCGTATTTGCCCGGCTCTCTGATAATTTTCTGTTGTATTCAGCACGACCCACATTATCAGTATGCCCCACCAGCACTACCTTCATATCTTTATTATTTTTTAACATATGACCCACCCGGCCCAATGATAAATGGTGAGTTTGTTCTAGTATGTGGCTATTGAACAAAAATTTTATTCCGGGTATGTCGACATGGCCATTGGCCTCCAAGGTATCTGCTAATAAACTATAATCGACAACAACGGGGTCAGGCTTTATTTTACCAGTATGAATAACATCAACCACACTTCTGGGCCTATTTGCAATATCGTTAACATAAAAGCTGACATACCAGTCACCACCGCCTTTACGTGCATGCTTAGCAACGATGTAATACTGGCTGGCATGACCACCTTCAATTTCTTTTGAGAGGTATAATTTCCACCCGTTTACATCACCACACGCCTCTCTTTCGCATTCAAATATAATATCAAAACCCGCATCAATAATTGATGTCTTCATATTTAAGTTAATATTGTAAGCACTCTCAGAAGCTTCATAGTCATATATAGTTCGTTCTATTCGCCCCGAAAGTTCTTCGCTTTTTTGGGGCACATAACCTTCCTGCTCTGTCGATTCTGTGTCAGTAATATACACCATCGCACCGGTTATCAACTGATACACATCTTGCTTTTTAACACGACTCTGATGCTGCGTGGCCCCAGGAAGACCTTGCAACAAGGTCTGTGCGCCACTCAGTAATGAAACCGTAAGCATAAGTGAAAAGGCTAAAATTGCTTTTACCAACATACCTGTTAACGTCATTGAACTATTCCTTTCAACATTGTATTACTTACCATATAAACGGTGTTTGCATTTGCACGGTACTGGTTGCACTAATAGGGATCATGTAAATAGTTCTCCCTGCCAGTTTACTTTTTGCCACAGCTCTGGCGGCACAGTTTATTTTCTTTAAAATAACATTAGGATCAGTAAATTTTAACTGAACGATTTCAAACAAAATTTTATTAGCCACTGGGATATCTAAGGAATAACACCAGCTTGTTCTTATCTTAAGTAAGTTTGCATCTTGAATATTCAGTATTAGCGTACCTGCTTTTTTTAGCTTATCACTTCTCACATTCAAGTTGTCATTGGGAATTTGCAATTCTTGCTGCTCTTTACATTTTGATGAAGAGCCAGAATTACAGTTTAAGGTATACATATTCTGTTTAAATGCTTTAAAGATACTGTAATCAGGGCTAATTATTTCTACTGGTTTCAATTTTAGCTGTGAATTATTAGCACTCAGCAGGGCTTTCCCATAACTCACAATACCGGGTGCACCTTTCATATATAACGGCGCCATGGCTTCAATAAGCTTTGCCCTCATTCGCTCTTCACCTGAATCAGAGCAACCTTTACAGCGCCCTCTACCATGATTTACAGAGCCCTCCCTTGCTGCCTGAAAAGTAGCATGATTAAGTGTTAGCTTTGCCTTATATAACATCCCCATTTGAAGGGTGCCCAATGTTAGTAACAGTAAAAGAGGCCAGGCAATAATATGCTCAACAAGCGCACTCCCTTTCTGGCATGTTAACTGCCCCTTCACCTAGCCTTCTCCTTAAGTTTAGTGATGCCGAACACTAAGATATCATCACAACATCCATGTTAATATTTGGCTCTTTTCAATCCCCAGCGCACTGGCTTGGCCTGCTTTCAGTTCAATAACGTAAGCGGCACTAAAACATGTTTTCATCCTATTAGGCTTTACTGTTCTGCTAATTTTTTTTACTTTTCCAGCTTTGTTCAGAAAAACAACATCCAAGCCATATTTCATCCCTAAAGTATGAATAGAATTGCATGGCGACATTAACAGGCCCTGTTTATCCGCCAGTGGTTTGCTGCCTAATAAACCTTTCATTCTTGCCAGTGCAGTATCGGCGATCCACAATTCACAAAGCGGCTTGTTATTTCTTATTAACGTACTTTTTTTACATGTCATACATAAACTTCATTACGATGGGAAAACCCAGAATTACAAACGTTAAGGGGAAAATGAAGGCAACTAATGGGAAAATTAATTTAACTGGCGCCTGCATGGCAGCCTTTTCAGCACGTTGAAAACGTTCAGTACGGCGTTGGTCTGCCTGTATTTTTAAACTTTCACCTACGCTGCTCCCTGTTTTTTCTGACTGGACAACCGCGGTGACGAAAGCCGTTATATCCCGAATTTCAAGCCTTTCAGACATCGAGCGTAATGATTCAGTACGTGACATTCCCGCCTTAATGTCGCGTAGAACCCGTTGAAACTCAACTTTTATAGCGCCTTCAGGCCCTTTGTCTACTGCTTGCGCCATAGCCCCTGAAAAATTCATTCCAGCCTGTATAGCCATGACTAAAAAATCGAGAAATGTGGGTAATGACTTAATGATTTCTTTTTCACGTGCTTTTCGTCGATCACTAAGTGATAAAGAAGGTAGCACCAAACCTACCAAAGCACCGATAGAGACATATAACCAGTCATGTATTTCTAACATAGCTAAACCAAAATAGGTGACGATTGCCATCAATACGGTGGCAATCAGGCGTAGAGCAAAAAACTGTTCTGCGGTGAAAATATAGTCAATGGCTGAGCGTTTTAGATCAGTATTAATTTTCACTAAATAATCAACCGAAAGACGTTCACCAATACAATGTGCAAGTAAATTAACCAGCGGCCACAAAAGTGTTAGCGACGGGGGAAGTGGATCCATATATTCACGATTTTCATCAGGTACCAACGACTTGATATTTCTGAATAATAAAAACAGCAATATAAACGTAGCGCCCACTAAAACAGCAATACCTATTTTTATGTACACCAAATTCTCAAACATCGATATTCACTATTTTTCTGATGAAATATATTCCTATCGTCATAAAAACGACAAAAAACACACACACGGCCCAACCGATTGGGTCTGTAAACAATTTTGCCATCGCCACCGGTTCAATTTTTGAAATCACATACCCTAACAGTAAAGGTAATAATCCCATCACCCAGCCTTGGGCCCGGCCCTGTGCTGTTAGTGAGTCAATTTTTCCTTCCATTTCTATTTTTCGTCGAATCGTTTCTGACATCCTCGCGAGTACTTCAGCCAGGCTGCCGCCTATTTCCCTAGATATTTTCATACCTGAAATCACTAAACGCATTTCTGGTACCGGCATTCGTTCATATAAATTATCTAAAGCATTTTCAAAACTCACACCCAAACGAAGCTCTCTCATGAAAAGTCCAAATTCTTCACTAATCGCACCACTGGTTTCTGAAACCAGTGTTTCCAAGGCCATATTTAAGTTAGCACCAGATTGCATCATGGTAGATAGCGAGTGAAGCGCATCGGGAAACTCAACAAGAAACTTATTTTGTCGACGCTGCCTTAAAAAGTTATAAAGAAACCTTGGGCTATACGCCAGAACAAGCGATACCATGAGAGCAATCACCCAAGCATCTGTTATCACCCAAACTGCAATAAATGAAACGATCAACGTAATTATATTAATAAGAAAAAGTTTGTCGGGATCAATAAATATAAACATGTCTCCCAGTGTTGTATTTGCATTGCGTGTAAAGCCATCTCGATATTGATTAGCCGCACCCACAAAGTGAGGTGATGCGGCTATAGTGATAAGTACCACGGCAAAAAAACCACACAGACCTATAATTAAAAGCAGCATTACAGTACCCTGCCTTTATTAAAAATGCTTAGATCTACATCTACTCCCCGGCGAGATAGGTCTTCGTAAAACTCTGGTATCAAGCCTGTTGCAATAAAAGTGCCTTGGGTTTTTCCTTTGTCATCATAACCTTGCTGTTGAAACTTGAATATTTCACCCAACTGAACAACCCCGGCTTCAACACCTGTTACTTCTGCGATACTGGTAACACGACGACTGCCACAAGAAAAACGGGTTTGCTGAATAATAATATTCACGGCAGAAGAAATCTGCTCTCTTATAGCCAGGACAGGTAGATTCATGCCTGACATTAAAACCAATATTTCGAGGCGAGAAATACAATCTCGCGGTGAATTAGAGTGAATTGTTGTTAGTGAACCATCGTGCCCGGTATTCATTGCCTGAAGCATATCTAATGCTTCTCCACCACGACACTCACCGACAACGATTCTATCGGGCCTCATGCGCAGGCAGTTTTTAACCAGCTCTCTAATACCAACCTCCCCCTTACCTTCCTGGTTAGGAGGGCGGCTTTCAAGCCCTACTAAATTCGGTTGATAAAGCTTTAATTCAGCTGCATCCTCTACTGTTATAATGCGCTCATCATCAGGAATATTGTTAGACAACACATTAAGTAATGTTGTTTTTCCTGATCCCGTTCCACCTGATATGACAATATTGCGCTTATGGACTACGGCTATATCCATAAATTTTGCCATATCGGCGGTAATTGACCCAAACTTAATCAGGTGGTGCCACTCCAAACGTTCTTTCATAAACTTACGTATAGAAATACAAGGCCCTTTTAGTGCTAGTGGTGGTATCACTGCATTTACTCGCGAACCATCTTTTAATCGTCCGTCTACCATAGGAGAACTTTCATCTATTCGACGTCCTAATGGCGCAACAATTCGCTCAATTGCGCCAATAATGGCCCTATCATTCGTAAAGGTAATTTCTGACAATCTCACCTGACCATTCACTTCATAGTAAATTTCATCACGAGCGTTAACCATAATTTCACTAACATCGTCACGAGCAATAAGATCTTCAAGTGGCCCTAAACCAATAGCCTCTGCAATAACTTGTTTACCCATTTCGACTTTATCCAGCGAATCAGGGAAATCATCCATTTTTGATAGAATTTCGTCTATCGCTTGCCGGGTAAACCCCCATAACGCATCATCACTCATTTCATTAACATTAACGCGCCTTAAGTCCATAATTTCAAATAACTTGCTATGTACGATCCCTCTCCATTTTTCAAGATGCTTTCGTTTTAGCAGGAGCTCATTAGTTGCGCCATTTTTAGTATTAAGCTCAGCCAGCTCTACTCTTGCATTGTTTGAAATCAATGCGTCTTCCTGGGACAAACTGTCTAAACAGGCTTGCTTTTTTGCTAACGTTTTTACCGTAATACAATAATCCCCCAGACTGATTAAGTCTTCGTTTGAGAGCGGGCCGAACTTATCTATATTAATGTTATTCACCAATGTACCGACTTTACTGCCATTATCAGCGATATAGAGTCCGTCTGAATTAAGCTCAAGCTTTGCATGGGTTTTACCAATTTTCCAACCACTAAGAACGACTAGATTATCTTTTGATTTCCCGATACTACATTCATTTTCACTACAGGTGACTCGAGAAACATGAGTCCCTTTTTTGGTTTTTACTGCCACTTCAAACATTATCAGTACCTCGCTATTCCATTAACGCTTTATTTAACTGGCCATCTCGAAATTCATCTTGAATATTTTTTGCAAAATTGAGGATATCCGTATCATTTGTATCATTTGGGGCAACAATTCGAGGTGTGACAAATATAACAATCTCGGTTTCATCTATAACAACTTCTGTGGATTTAAAGAACACACCCAAGTATGGAATGTCACCCAAGAAAGGTACTTTATTTACATTCGTGCTTTTACGAGCTGAAGTAAGACCTGAAATAACAAAGGTTTCTTCATTTTTCGCATTAACCACCGACTCAACATTTCGAGTTAACAGACTTGGCACATCTCGCAACTGCTGGGCTTGATCGATAGTACTAACCTCTGCCCGAACCATACTTTTTATATTGTTTAACTTATCTACAAATGGCTCAATCTCCAGCATGATGCCGTACTCTTTAAATGCTACTTCCACGCCATCACGACCAACGACCTGATAAGGAAATTCTCCTCCTGAATGGAATGATGCTCGTTCACCACTTCTTGCTAATAATTTAGGCGCGGCTAATATTTTTGCATCCCCTGTTGCGGCCAACAGATCAATAGTTGATGTTAGAGAGGTTTTTAAACTCGCAAAACCAAAGAAGCTTAAATCGGTAGGGGAAGTGTCACTTGGAAGGAACTTACCACGAGCAAATGTTTTTGATATGCCAACAGAAGGGCCGTTTGCTGATGTAGCCCAATTAATACCTAATTGATTAGTTGCAAGACGGTTCACCTCAACCACCCTAACATCCATCCTAACCATCTTTTTAAGATCGAATTCTTGCACTTCCACTAACATAATAGAATCGGGTAATATCGCTTTTATTTGTTCAAGCTTAGGCACATCTTTAATTGATACATCACCACTAAAAACAATCTTACTTTGAACTTTATTAACACTCAGGCCTTCAATTGATGAAGACAATTTTTTAGCTAATGACACCTGAGCATCAACCTCAGTAGACAATACGGTTATTAAATATTCTGTTTGCCTATTGTGCTCTTGCCAAATATGTATAGATGTTTGCCCAATGGTTTCACCAACCAAAATCAGCTGTCCGTTTTCTAATGTTTTGTAACTAACAATTTTTGAGTTACCAACAGCAATTCTTTCTACACCTGGGACCTCCAACACGCGAACATCACCTTGGAGTAGTCTTATATTTTTTTGTTTGACTTGATTTGAAATTACTTGTTGCGAGAACGTTGCAATGATTAACATTGCAATAATCACCCTAGCCTGTATAACTGCATTAATCATGACATCAATCCTTTGATTTCTTATACTGCGCCATTATTTTTGTTTAGACATAATGACTCAAATCCTAATAATTTGACTATTAATAACTCAAAGCTCTCTAGTAGTTTAAATCTTTTTAAATTTTTGAAATTTCCTATCTTTTGCTTCCGTATCTGCTTTATTTGTTCCCGACACCAAGCCAAGGCCATCTACTAGCGTTTGTTTAACAAGCAATACGCCATCTTCTGATTTTCCACCTGCAAAAGACTCTATCGTATTTTGTTTCTTTGTTAAGGTCCCGATATTGGGATAATTAGCATGCTGCTCATCTTCAGGATGGCGCAATAAGAAAATAAACCTAGCGTTACTCCTGTCGACCAGTTGTTTTGCGGTAAGCAAAGAAGAAATATCTTTCAGGTTCACACCAATAGAGATGCTCGAGTAGCCTTCCTGCTCCTCACCCTCTACCCAATACACTTCAGCATCAGCAATGGTACGTGTTCCTGTTGCCAGTACCGCTACATTTTCAAGCAACAGTACCAACGGGTCTGCAATATTGGCCTCTTGCTCATCACTGTCATTAAATCTCAATAACAAATCAATATGATCACCAGCCTCTAACATACTTGCATTGGACTGTACTTCATCAATATTAAACGTAAATGCCCGATGTTGTTTCTCCAGTAATTGAGAGAATGTTCTTGCGCCATTCAGACCTACGATAGAATTCCTGAGCAACGGCCTCCCTTCTGTTATATTTTCTGATAATGTAAGGCCTGAATAATGTTTAAAATCACCAGGCGCAATATAATTATCAGGCAAGTATTCTACCGGTATTTCACGCACCGACATAACATCAGAATTGATGATATCGCCTGCATTTAGATTAAACTTTGGCACAACAATAGCGATTTTCTCTCCGCCCTGACCATTAATTGAGGCGAGCATTTGTGCTTCTCTATTTTCAAGATATAGGCTTGTTGCCCCAACAGCCATACCGCCTAATATGATAGCTACCACTAACAACCAGATTGTCTTGAACTTATTCCCTGACATTATTACCTCCATCTAATACAACAGTTTTGCTTTCTATTTAACAATTTTATAGTTAATAAACTATTAGGTGGGTATGGACATTCCCCAAACATAACCCGCATAGCTGTCTTTGAAGCCGTCGTAAAGTAATTCAACGGTACTTTTGCCGCCTTTAACGGGCAAGAACATCAAGCCGGTAATAACAATAACAGCAACAGCATATTCAACTAGCGAGCTTCCCTTCTGTTTTACTTTCACGTTTTTATGCATTGCAATCCTTTACTTAGTAACTTCAACAACGACTACCTGTGTTTTATTTTTAGTTTTATTTTTAGTTTTATTTTTATTTTTATTTTTAGTTTGATTAAATGTTAAATTAAGCTCATCGGTATTTTTATTCATTATCATAACAGCCATATTTGCACTAGAAACTTTCCCTTGGGTGACATCGACCCACCCTCTCTTTAGGTAATAATCACGATAGAAATTAACATTCGATTTTACCGAAAATGAGTTTTCTAATAATAACGTTCGGCCTTTTTGATTAATATCTTCACTTTTAATATCACTGAGAACAGACGTGGTGTTCATTTTAGGAAAGCCTTTTCCTAAAATTATGACTGCGTTTTTATTAGGTATTTTACTCATTGCTAAAAGTGAGTAACTCCCCTTCCTTCCATTCTTTTTAACCTGCACTGTCATTAAAAATTTTTTTTCAGGTCGGCTAACAATCAAGTACGGATTTGCTTCAGTAATAATATAACCTGGGGCACCCTTTTTAACGGGGGTTTCCCATTTTGTCTTATAAAACTCAATAATATCAGTAACATTCCTTTGACTCGTCATTTCCATGATTTTCATAGTCTGACCGTTAACTGACATATTATTGCCAACAATTATGACTCTTTCATTTTTTGGAACAGGAAACTCTGGCCATTCTTCAGCATGAACACCCAAACAATAAGAACAAATATACACAAATAAAATTTTGCCCATTATTTTCACTTCCAACGCCCCTTGGGTATTACGTCAGGCTTAACTATACCTAATTCCAAACTACCGCCACCAGAAAGCCCTAATGATGTCACTGAACTTAACGCGCTAGAAATCCCTGCAATATAGGATGTTGGTATCAGCTTTTTGATCCTTTTTTTAACATTACTAGGCCCACTGGCATTCCATGCGTTACTTAACAGCGCAACATGGCTTGATGACGTCAGCGCTGCTCCGGGTAAAGGCAGCATAGCGAGTTTTTGCAACTCAACATTTACCGTACTCGTTTCAATACCCGTTTTCCCTAGAGATAAGCCTTTTTTCACAACGTTATTGATTGTGCTTGAAAGCCCTGCATTTTTTAACCCGGCAAGTGAAGTAGTTAATTTCACGTAACTATTTAATGGTTTAGGTTTTTCTTTTAATAAAAGGTCGTAACGTCCTTTGTGGGCAAACTTCATAAATGGGTTTACATTTATCGTATTGAGGGCTTTTGATTGTTTATCTTTAACGCTATCAATTTTCTCAAACCCCGAAGCAAATACTCGTGTGTTAATCTCACGCGCTATCTCATCATTTGCTTTGCTATTATAGTGCCCCCCTGACCACTTAGCTTTTTCGAAAGAGGCATAACGAGCAGCCTCATGAAGCTTATGCTGGGTATGACCTACTTTGGCTATATAAGACAGCCCTATTGCCATGGGCACTAAAACAAAAATAGCAGCAACTAATAACTCAATGGTTGCCTGTCCACGCGCTTGTTTCAGAATAAAATTCCTGGCTATCTTCTTATTCATCCCTGACTACTTCCCTGTTAGTCTATGGTGTAGGTAAACCTAGCAGACCCTTCATTTTCAACTCTTCCTTTAAAGGTATATCTATTAGGTGGGGCTGCCAATAAGGATTGAAAGCGCTTCCATATTCTCGTTTTTTATCTGCTCTGGTGTTTTTTCCTTTATCATCAGTTGGCCTAACAAAGTAGGTTTCTGCTTTTGCCATTGCCGCAAGAGTGTTATTAATAAAACCACCTTTACTTTCAATATCTAAGGGACCGCCTGTGCGAGTCATACCAATAGACTTGCTAGTTCGTATACCGCCACCACCCGTACTGTGTGGTTTTTCTAGTAAGACAGTAATGCCACCACTGCCTCTTACTAAACCTTTCTGTGTCACCGCATAATACTTTCTGAGCCCCGAATAGGTTCCGATTGATTTTTTCAAACCATAATTCACATACGCTAGTTTTAAAGCTTTAGGGTTTTTACTTTTAAAAACAGAGGTCCACAACGCTGCGTCATCAAACGACTTGTATGCTTGAGCGCCTCCCCAGCCAACAGGTGCAATCTCCTTCCATGACGTCCACCGTCTCTTTAACTTGCTCCACTTCGTCTTTCTCCAATGAAAAGAGAAGGTGTCTTCGGCAGACCAATTATAGTAAGGGGCGAAAGACGCTCTTTTTAGACCAGCCGTTAATTGTGTTTTTCCCTCTCTAAACGCCCTTACTTCGATACCAAGCCATTTACCACCAAACTTAAAAAGTGTTTGATCTCTCCCCATCGTGAAGCCATCCCTGGATTTCAACGTGATATCTCTGAATTCATCCATGTTTTTCTTGTTTTCAAGCCACTTTTTTTTATTAGAAGTGGACTTACTTCTTACAATAGAAGGATCCCAGCGGGTGGTGAAGTTCTGATGAGAGTTAACAAAACCCTTAATGTTATTTACGGTTGCTACCAAACTGGCGTTAACCTCTGGATCGTTTGCCTTAACAACATCATCAAATGTTTGTTTAGCCACGACCATCGTCGCCACATGGAATGCCATTTGAGATATTTCGAGCATATCTAATACCATATCAATGGCTGATACCATGGCATTCATTGAGGTTTCGGTTCCTACCGCTATGCCTTTGGCTGCATAGCTAAAACCCGCTGTAATAAAATTCAATACGGGAATCGAACTCGTTATTGCTTGAAAATTCTTGGTAAACACTTCAAACCAGCGCGCCCAAGAAGTCAGCGCCACCGCTTGGGCAACGGCAACATGATTTGCGACCATAGCACGATTTGTGTATGCCTTAAAATTCATATCTCTCGATTGAACCATCACGATACTATAAGCAGCAGCATCAGTCGTATTCTGCAATTTGGTTTTTTCATTAGTAATCTGACTTACATTGAACACATAAGCCATCGTCAAAGCCAAGACTCCTGCCATAGCGATAGCATAAACCAAGGCCTGGCCTCGTTGCTTTAAAGCCCTTATCCTTAAGGGTGTAACTAACTTCGACATTCATTCAATCCATTGAAAATCAATTCAGTAGACCTCTTGTACGCGGAGGCCTACATACAAAGTAAAATAATAAAAAACAGTTAACTTTTACTTGTTACTTTTATTGTAAGAACTTAAGTCTTTATCAATTACAGCAGAAGCCGCGGCTTTTGCGGACTCTGTGCCAGCGGCTGTCACCTGAACTTGACCATTGCCACCACCAAGCTCTTGTGTAATGGCTGCCATTTGATTTCGAGCTGTATCACCAAAAATCCGAAAGACACCGATGGCGGCAATTGCAACCAACGCAACAATAATAATGTACTCAGTCATTCCTTGACCCCGTTGATTCTTTTTACTTAACGCTTTGATCTTACCTTTCATAATTAAACATCCTTTTTTGATTAAAAACTTCCATTTTTACAATAGTCAACTACAGAAAATACACTATGATGGTCAAACTATAGCCGGGTTTTATCTACCACTTAATCAAGCAGCAAATCACGGGATATGACGAGCACTTATTTGCGCCTTTACAATAAGGCCGTACATATCAAATTTCTTACCTGCCAAATAAGTCAGCTTGCTCTTTTAAAGCTAACATGACAAAACATTAACGGCAGGAAATAGACTGACAAAGTGGGGTAAGCGCTTTGACTGTATTCCAGCAATTAAAAATAGCTACACCCTGAGCCTTGCTTGCTTAGCAACACAATTAAATTAAGAAATAGCTATATATTATGAGTATTCTTATGAGAGGGGTTTTGCGTAGGTCCATTACGCGCGGTTAACCATCCTTAAGTTAGCTCCTGCTAAAACTCTATCCTTGCTTACACTTTGTATCTTTTTTATAACACAATTTGAAGTTCGTCATTGTAGTGGCAAGCATTCTAATATTATAAAAAGCATCTGTCAGTAGGACAGTAATAATAATTTTAAAAAATCTCGGCTAAAATACATTCTTGTCGCTTTCAGACATAAAGATAGAAACTGATTATGTGTATACTCACCATGCAATACATTTCAAAATCACGCCTGATAATTACTCGAAAGATACTCTACAATAGAATCAAAACAAGCCCAATCATTAAGACCGAGCCTTTCTACAATTATGAGTAATATATTAGCGAAACAATATCTGATTATTTTATTTGTGTTTATTTTAACAGCCTGCACTACCGTTAAAACTGAAACCGATGCACAAAAAAGCATGGCACTATTTACAAAGGCCCAACAAGCTTATCAAGAAGGCATGCTTGAAGAAGCGGAAGCTAATTTTATTAAAATCACCAAATTAAACCCTGAGTTTTATGAGGCATGGTTTCGGCTAGGCAATATTTATGTGCGTACTGGCCAATTGAAAGCGGCAGAGCGTATGTTCGAAAAAAGCGCAAATATTAGCCCAGAAAAATATAGAGCATGGAATAACCTGGCAATCACCTATATAAAACAGGCGGTGGCGGTGCTAAAAGAAGGCAAAGAATATATGAAGTCAGGGAGTGAAGAAGAAATGCTGGCGAATGAAATGACGCTCCGCCTAATTGATGCGATCACCAAACCCTATCAAGAAACTCAGCAGAGTGATAATTTCCATTAAATCCTTACGTTATCGCCCTCAGTACCACGCATTCCCTTTATGACATCAGTCATTCCAACTGGTAAACATAACAACTAAAATCATATAGAGCACGCCAGAAAACTAATTCGCCGCTAGAGCAACTAGCCCGAAGGCTCATATGTATTAGATTTAATTTTGTTAGTAGCGCTATTGTTTGATAAAACGCCCCGCTCTTATTCCGTTTGCAACGGCGAGTAATTCACTTGCTTCATGTACCAAAACAGCTACAGCGATGGTAATAAAGCCGCCAACCCCTGCCGGGATTAAAATAGCCAAAACTATAATTGAAAATATTATATTTTGCTTACTAACATATCGTGCCTTTTGACCAATCTGCATGGCTTCTTCTATTTTGCTGAGGTCATCTGCCATCAAGGCAATATCTGCTGCTTCAATAGCCGCATCGCTACCAGCGGCACCCATTGCCATTCCACAGGTTGCCGTGGCTAGGGCAGGTGCATCATTAACACCGTCACCCACCATCAATGTAGGGCCATCTTCCATTAACGCTTGTATGGCCACTACTTTATCTTCGGGTTTTAGTTCGGCACGAACATCATCAATACCTAACTCCTTGGCAATGCGTTGTGCAGTTCGCTGATTATCTCCGGTTAACATAACGGTACGTATTCCCAGAACATGTAGGCGTTGTATAACTTCAATGGCATTTTCACGAATCGTATCTTGAATAGCAATAATGCCGATAATCATCTGCACATTCCCCAAACACACCACTGTTTTACCTTCAGACTGGAGTTTATTGATTATTTCTTCGTGCTCTGCTAGTTCTATTCCCATATCTGAAAATAATTTCGGGTTTCCCAGATACCATGTATCTGCATTAATAGTTCCTTTCACGCCAGAACCAAATATTGCACCCGTATTATCAGTGCTAGCTATGTCTATTTGTTTTTGTTTAGCGTACCTGACAATCGCTTGTGCTAGCGGATGGCTGGAGTATTGTTCCAATCCCGATGCATAACTGATTACATTATTATCACTATCTTGCAAGGCAATGACATCCGTTACATTTGGCTTACCGTGAGTTAACGTCCCCGTTTTATCCATGGCAATGGTTTTTATTGTGCCAAGGTGTTCAAGGTGGGCTCCGCCTTTAATTAAAATACCCCGCTTAGCCGAGCCACTGATGCCGGACGCCATCGCGATAGGCAAGGAAATGACCAAAGCACAGGGCGCGGCTGCTACCAGAAGAATAACCGCCTTCTCAATCCAATAGGCGGCATCTAGCGGAATAAAAAGTGGGGCGAGAACCATCATAATACTTATCAGTAAAATAACTGGACTATAACGACGACCAAAACGCTCCATCCATGCCTGCGCGCGCCCCTTTTGTTCCTGTGCATTCTCAACAAGATTAATAATTCGAGACAGCGTGTTGTCTGCAAACGTGCTGGTTGCTCTCACGGTTAGAGTAGCCTGTCCATTGATAGTTGCAGGAAACACCTTATCCCCTGGCTTTTTATTGACAGGAATTGATTCACCTGTAACGAGTGATTCATCTAGGCTCGTTTCTCCTTTTAGAATAAGGCCATCTGTAGGAACAGATTCACCTGGCAAAACAATAAATTCGTCATTCAGTTTTATTTCTTCAGCAGGAATAACCTGCTCTTTTCCATCACGATTCACTCGCGCCTGTTTCGGTGCAAGATCCAGAAGTGAGCGAATGGCGTTTCGCGTTTTGCTGAACGTGTATTCTTCAACACCTTCGGCAATACCAAAAAGAATAACCAGTGCTGCAGCTTCGTCCCACATACCAAGGTACATTGCACCAATAGTGGCCCCTATCATCAATATCGGGATGCCAATTACATGTTCATGGATGACTTCTTCTATCCCCTCTTTTGCCCAGAGATAACCGCCATAAATAATCGAAATGAGATAAACCCATATTGAAGTATCATTACCAATGACTTCTATATACTCAAGAATAAAAGCTAGTAGTGCGAAGCTGCCTGCAATCAGAGGATTACGTAATGGTGGGTAGTTAACCCATGAGGTTGTGGGTGATTTATTTATTCCAGACATTATTTTCCTCCTGACTAATCTAACAACGCCCTTTGCGGGATGAGTTTGCTGGGAATTGTTGTACGGCCTTTGCACAAAATGGATACTATTTTGATACTATAATCTATGCAACTATTTTTACAGTTAACATCCGGCTCACCGAGTAAATTTTTGAGGGCGGGTTTTGTGCTTTTTTTGCGCAAAAGGTGGCTGTGAATATTTGTCCTATTGAGCCATATATCGGCAATGTAACGTCGGACCTTACGCACAGGTCAGGTCAGACCAATGTGTCCATTTTATGCTAAAAAACCAACAGATGCTTGATGAGAAACGATTGCTAGGAGGTTAGTCACGCAACCAATGAGCTGGACGTTTAACTGGGGGCTCAGGCTGATTACCTGATAAGTAGATGACTTAACAGGTCATGTTAAAATCGACCACTTACGAGAAGTGGCCGACTGGACTTCTATTTTCTATTGACAGCCCGAATGACTCATATGACTTACAAATTAAATAGCAACAACTTTATTTGCACATGGGCCTTTTTGACCTTGACCAACTTCGTATTCAACTGCTTGGCCATCATTCAAGGTTGCATACTGACCGCCTGCTTGAATTTCCGAATGATGAACAAAAAGATCCTTACTGCCATCTTCAGGGGTAATGAAGCCGAAGCCTTTGTCGGCGTTGAACCACTTAACTATACCTTTACTCATTTTCTTTACTCATGATTGTTGGTGAAATCTAGAAAATTATATCCGAATTCACCAGTTCGAATATAAAGCGGAAAAAATCGATAAAAACACCGTTCAGCATGGGCATGAACTAATGAGCCGGAAATCTTCTGTAGGAAGGTCACCATTCTTAGCGATTAATTATTGCTATTAGATGATAATTACTAGTGAATGGCAAGGGCTTAACCGCAAGGTTTAGTCTGAAGAAAGCAACTAGCACCAAGAGCAGGCCCTACAAGTGAGTGTTCAATAGTCATTCTGAGAATATGCTTGGTCGCAAACCATGCATCGGCTAAAAAGTAACCGGCGTTGATGCCGCCACGTATAGCTCGCGCTATCATGTCACATACCATTTCTGGCTTGGTTTGTTGTTTTGATTTCTTGTAGCGTTTTGCTGCAACACTATGGTGGTCATTAAATTTATAGTCTAACGCTTGCTGCTTAACCTCACTGATGAATATTTCATTATCAATGGGAACAAATTGTTCATCATTAGCGACACCGAGCGTCACTATTTGCTGCCCCATCACGCAACGAGCAGTTAAGTGGTCAAAATGACTGGAAACACCTGGCATCTTTTTTTGCCGCTGAAAAACTTAACAAAGCATCCTTTGAAAACATGGCAACAGAGTCTACTTTTAGCCAAACCCAAAGCATTAATAGATAAACAGCATCACTGGCTGGTATACCTGAGCGCTTAGAAAACTTAGTTTGGCGTAATATCGTATTAAAACGCAGACTCTTCCATGTTGAGCTAAATGTATTATCAATTTTAAGGTTTGTTTGGCTAAGCAAGTCAGCGGTTAATGTTGGCAAGTTCAAGGGCTTTGTGGCAGAATTCATTTGATGTCTCTTGTTGTTTTTTACTTTGTCTAGTTAACAAGTATTTTACCACAATGAGGCATCAACCTCTTTTAAATCATCAAGTTACTTTGGTTTTATTGTCTTTTTTGAACTCCGAAACTTGAGTTCATTAATATCCATTAACTCGGCGGCAATAGCCAAATCACTACTATGCAGGTCTTTATAGTCTTCTAGGCGTTGCACATGGCTGTCATAATCCTTTGCTGACATCAGGTTTAATGCTTCGGTGGTCTCGCGGTATGGAGATGGCAGCCTGTTGCTAATATTTAGACCTTCTGAGCCGTCTTCGTTAAATTCAACCACAAAATGTTACTCTGATAATCATAAGTCGACGCCTCCCACTCCGAGGCATCCAGAGCTAAACTCAATTGGGCTTACACTCAAATTAGGAGGCGCGACCTATGCAACTTTACTGCGGAATAGATCTTCACAGCAACAACTCTGTTATTTCTTTAATTGATAAAGAAGACAAAGTGATAAAAGAGAACCGGCTAGCAAATGATTTTGACCTCATTGAAAAATACCTAGCTCCCTTTCAGGATAATATTGAAGGCATAGTCGTTGAATCTACCTATAACTGGTACTGGCTTGTAGATGGGTTGGTTGATAAGGGGTACCCGGTTCATTTAGCGAATACACTTGCTATTCAGCAATACAATGGCATAAAACATACTAACGATGAAACTGATGCGCGTTTTCTAGCTCATTTATTACGGCTTGATATTCTACCGACTGGATTCATTTATCCCAAAGTCATGAGGTATGTTCGAGATGTACTTCGCCGACGCTTGTTAATGGTAAAACAGAGTGTCGCCCAACTGTTAAGCTTACAAAGCCTGATCAGTCGTCATACAGGAAAACAATTAACCAGCCAGAAGGTTAAGCAACTCACTGTTGAAGACCTATCAAATTATTTTCACGATATATCTGCATTATTCTCTGCCAGGCAATCTCTTCAGCTTTGGCAGCAACTACAACAACAAATTTCAGACATAGAAATATTCGTATTATCAAAATGCACAAAAGAAGATTTTTCTATAATAACCAGTACACCAGGTATCGGGAAGATATTGGGTATGACCATATTAATGGAAACAGGGCCAATCGAGCGCTTTCCACAAGTAGGAAACTACTCTTCTTACGCCCGATGTGTTCCGTCATCAAAGATTAGTAACGGTAAGGTGAAAGGGCATGGAAATACAAAAAATGGCAATCGATATTTATCCATGGCTTTTGTAGAGGCAGCTCATTATGCAACGATTTGGAACCCGACAATCAAAAAGTATTATCAGAAAAAATGTAGTAAAACACCCGTAATGGTCGCTAAAAAAGCCGTTGCAAACAAATTAACCCGCGCATGCTATCACATGCTAAAAGAGAATAAGCCATTTGATATAAAGCGTGCGTTCGGGTAACGCGAACATCGAGCGATGAGATCGATTGGGGTCTGGCATCAAGCCTTATCACACACTGAATAGATGTATTGGGGTACCGATTATTTGTACCGATTATTTTATGGGGTAGTAATCTACCAAGGGCGCTAGTAAAACTGCCTAATGGCAACGCTAAATGCCTTAATCCTGATGGGTGACTGAAGCACTTCCTTAAGGAAGTAGCACAAAAAAACAAAATCCGGGTGCAAACTGCTATAGGCCAAACAAGAAAAAACGATTAAGTGAAAACACTCGGAACTTCATCGTCCTGTTGACAGCTTACGACTTATGGGTGAACCCAATTATTCACTGAATAGGCACCCAAAAAATTGAAAGAGAAAGCAGAAAAGAAGGATAAAAGTTGATATGCTTAATACTAATATAAGCGAGGTAAAACAGTATGCAAGCTCAGACACCCAAGCAAGAAGTACAAACGATACTTCAGGATATGCCGGATGACTGCTCAGTCGAAGATATCCAGTATCATCTTTATGTTATTAACAAAGTTCGCCGAAGTAAAGAGCGGCTTGATATCGAAGGTGGTGTTAGTCAGGAAGAGGCCGAAAAGCGGTTGAGCAAATGGATTATAAAATAACATGGTCACCTGAAGCACTGGATGACATTGACGATATTGCCGACTTCCATGCGAAGAAAGATCCCCTTTATGCGCAGACCGTTGTCGAAGATCTCATCACTAAATCACGAAAATTAGCTTATTACCCTTTGCGGGGACGACATGTTCCTGAGCTGGGAACGCAAGGCTTTCGTGAGATTTTTGTTTATAGCTACCGTCTGATTTATGAAGTGACAGATCAGGAAGTGTTTATTATTGCCGCCATTCCAGGACTAATGCCTATGAATGTTGAGCGCTTCGCCTAAGGCTTTCTAAGCCCCAAGACCAAAATATCAAATATAAAGACAAATATAAAGACACTCATCTTATAAAAACCACAAAAAATAACTAAAATGAAAACCTAACCTGAGGCTGATATCACTCATGCATTCAAAAATTTGACCTTTTTCTTCTATATCAAATTCAGTTTAGTAATTTATTCAGAAACAGTCATCTAAATATCATATTTCTGGCATAGCGCTTTCTTGGTGTGAACCAAAAAGCTTTCTATGTGATGTGGCGGGGAATTTTAAGCAGACAGTAAGTGCCGGCAGGCTCCTATTCCTCTTGCTCGTTTATAGCCCATGTTGGAGGCAGCCTCTTTGACGTTTTCGGCCTCCCCTACAAACTGATGAAATTGTTTTTCAAACCCCTGAGTTAATGCTGACCATTGTTTCGATGTGATGCCAAGTCGTTGGAGAATGGGCGGCAATTTATCTGGTATTGCGCCTCGCTTGTCATCGCGTATTATTCGCCCCGTCCAGTCAACCAAGTTGAGATAGTCTTCTAAGCTGAAATGCAGCCCTTCGGGAGTATCTTTTCTCGGATTACCTAAAAACGGTGACAATTGCGTTGGTTGAGTTGGTGACTCTAACTTAATGGCTTTACGAATACGTAATTGAATGGAAGTATGATCTGACGTTTCAGGTGTCGAGGCCATTTTGGCGCGTATCGGATTCAAGTCCACATACGCCATACAGGCTATCAGTGCTTTGTCATCAAGCAAGGCTTGTGATTTGAAGCGGCCTTCCCAAAACCGACCGGTACATTGATCTTCCCGGTTGGCTTCACGGGCTATGTATTCATTTAAATTCCGCATAAACCAACTCATGTCATGCAAACGTTCTCGCCAAATGCTCACATGTTGATCGAGTAATTGACTTTCAACGTCTGTTAACTGAACGCCTGCCCGGTATTTTTGAGATATCCAATTGCCGGCGTATAACGTGTGCCAGCGTTCGATTATCTCAGTTTTATCCCAGCTCAGCGCTTGCTCACGTTTAACTCGCAATACCAGATGTGTATGATTGGACATGACACTGAATGCACACAATTCAATGGCAAACACACTGACCAGCTTATACAGTCTGTCTTCAACCCATTGGCGACGATGTTCATAACTTTGGCCGCTATAACTATCTACCCCACACAAAAAGCTCCGTCTTACGCAGCGAGTGACGCAATGATAATAGGGGGTGGCTTCTAAAGAGACCTGCGTTTTCCTTGCTTTTGCCATCACTTAAATTCCTTTTAAGTAAAACTGGTTATACATACAGCTAAAGATTCCTTTCTTTTAGCTTAATTGTCAAGGATTACGATGGGTGTCTATCTAATTCCTTCTGACGTGGGCTTGAATCACGTTATCGCGCCACAGCTAAAACATAAATCTATCGCGAAGGGTGCCC
>CAXBDA010000007.1:0-67462 GCA_963974595.1 uncultured Oleiphilus sp.
ACTTCAAAACTTCAAAACTTCAAAACTTCAAAACTTCAAAACTTCAAAACTTCAAAATATTTTGGTGTGAGATTTTAAGGGGGTTCTGGGGGATGGCGCTTACTTAAGTGGTTATTGCCACGCCATGAGCCTGCCGAAGGGGTGTTCCAGTATCTGCAAAATCACGCGTCTTGCGCGTTTCGACAACGAGCGTCATGATTGTGGATATTTGGCTTAAGGGAGTGTCATGGGGTTTACTAGCCTTAACGCTAAAAAAACCTGAGTCTCGCTTGTTTGTCGAGATCAGGTTTTTTGTTGCTGGTTTCTTAAGGTAGCTTACTTATTCAGGAGTAGCACATTCGCTTGCAGAAGGGTTCTCTGAACAGCGGACTTTCCAAAGGAGTTTTAATGCCTTAGGGTCCATCTTGCCTTCTTCTTTGAGCGCTAGGCGAATCTCACGACTAAATTTAACTAATTCTTTTTGCGTTGTTTCATCAGTTTTTATCCAGTACTTAGAAGGGATTTCTTTTTCGGCATCAGAAACAAGTTTATTAATGTCTTTCAGTCTACCAACAACATAGTTGCGCATTTTTTCCCCAAAATCAGCAGGGAAAGCATCTTTCTTGGTGATTGTTTGAAGCATTCCGTAGTAGAGGCGATAATCAAGAATGCCGCCTTTCTCGCCAAGGCCGTGATAAAGTTCGAATGTGTTGTAGGCTAGTGCTGGCATGAAGAGTATGTCAATATTGCCGTTATTAAACTGGCCTGAAAAAGTTGCCAGAGATGTGCCTACTGGGGACGCACCTGCCATATTTGCTAGCTTGTGAGTCTGAGGATCTTCATTTAATACTGATATCTTTTTACCGCTGAAATCCGCAACTGTATCAATAGAGCGATCATTTACGAAAGCAAACATAGAGCCAACTGGCCATGCTGCAACAGCTTCGTATTGACCGTTTGTCATTATTCTTCCAGCTTTAGGGCTGGCAAGTGTAGCAAGTATTTTCCCTAGGCCATCATCAGAAATAATGCCACCTATTGCATCAAGAGTTCCTGCGAATGGTACGAACTGACGAGATAGTATTGCGCTTAAGTGTGCGCCATCGCATACACCAGCTTTAAAATCATTGGCGGCAACTTTTTCATCTGTATATGCAATAAACTCTAGATCTAAGTCCCAAGCAATTGCTTTGGGTTTAAGGTCTGAGTAAAAAGTCATTACAGGTCCATTTTTCCCTACAGGATCCCAAGTGCAGATGCTTTTCTTTTCAAGTGCGAAAGAAAAAGAACTGATAAGAAGCAATATTGCTGTCAGTAGTGTTTTATTTGCCATCATGGCTATTAATCCCCAAATTTAGTTTACAAGTATCAAAACGAGCTGAGAATTTTGGTCTATAATGCGCCGGAGATCAATGCTATTTATGTCCTTATTAGTACTATTTCTCATTATCACTACTTTCAATGTTAAATATTACCTCGGGGCTCGTTACTGGATCTGTTGTGAGGGTGGGGTGATTACTGATTGAACCGGTAGGATGTTTTTGTCATTATACTCTTCCTTTAATTTTGTCCAATTTTTAGCGCACGTAATCTAGGAGTTAAGCTCATGCTAGAGCAAAATAAATTAGTTATTTTTGATACAACCTTGCGTGATGGTGAGCAGAGTCCAGGAGCCTCCATGACAAAGGCGGAGAAATTAAGGATTGCTCGTGCGCTTGAAAAAATGAAGGTAGATGTCATAGAGGCAGGATTTGCGATAGCGAGCAAAGGTGATTTCGATGCAATAAAGTCGATAGCCGATACTATTAAAGAATCGCGAGTGTGTAGTCTTTCTCGGGCCTTAGAAAAAGATATTGAATGTGCGGCGAGTGCTTTGAAGGGGGCCGCAGCATCACGAATTCACACATTTATTGCTACGTCTCCAATTCACATGAAATACAAGCTTCAGATGAATCCCGATGCAGTTGTTGATCAGGCAGTAAAGTCTGTTAAGTTCGCCAGAAATTTTACGGATGACATCGAGTTTTCTTGTGAGGATGCGGGTAGGTCAGAGTTTGAATTTTTATGTAGAATAATTGAGGCTGCTATCGATGCGGGCGCTACAACTATCAATATTCCAGATACGGTTGGCTATGCAATTCCAGATCAATTTGGTCAAACTATTCGAAACTTGCTTAATACTATTCCTAATGCAGATAAAGCTATATTTTCAGTTCATTGTCATAACGACTTAGGTTTGGCTGTTGCTAACTCGTTATCGGCTGTTAGCAATGGTGCAAGGCAGGTTGAATGTACAGTGAATGGTTTGGGAGAGAGGGCGGGTAACGCTTCTCTTGAAGAAATTGTAATGGCTATTAAGACGAGGTCTGACTTTTTTGACTTGAGCACGTCCATCGATACAACCCAGATAGTATCTTCCTCAAGGCTTGTTTCTACTATTACAGGTTTTCCTGTGCAGCCTAATAAAGCAATTGTGGGTGCAAATGCTTTTGCTCATGAATCGGGTATACATCAAGATGGTATTCTAAAGCATCGTGAAACATATGAAATTATGAAGGCTGAAGATGTTGGCTGGAATACTAATAGCTTAGTGCTAGGCAAACACTCTGGCCGTAATGCGTTTAGAAACAGAATTGAAGAATTGGGAATTACACTTGAGTCTGAAACAGAATTAAATGAAGCTTTTTCGGCTTTCAAATCGTTGGCAGATAAGAAGCATGAGATCTTCGATGAGGATCTTCATGCACTTGTAAGTTCAACTAAAAAACTTGAAGAGAATGATAGTTATTCCTTGGTGTGCATGTCTGTATGTTCTGAAACGGGTGTTGTGCCTGTTTCAAAAGTCACTCTTTTGATTGATGGCGATGAGCAGACAGCGGAGTCGGAAGGGGGGGGGCCTGTTGATGCTACATTTAAAGCGATTGAGTCAATTGTTTCCTCAGGCTGTAACCTTCAGCTTTACTCGGTCAACGCGATCACTAGTGGAACAGATTCGCAAGGAGAAGTAACGGTTCGTCTGGAATTAAATGGTCGTATAGTGAATGGCATGGGAGCTGATACAGATATCGTGATTGCTTCAGCGAAAGCATATTTGCATGCCTTAAATATTATGCATAAATACTCGCCTAAAAAACATCCACAAGGTGACGTTTAATTTATCCTATGGGAAATGTACAGGGTCGTCACGATCTTCTCCAAAGTCTTGGTGTTAGTCAATGGTATAGCAAATATGCATTGCCAAATACTGTTATAACCCCAGATAAGCTGTTTCTTAGAGATGAGGAGCTTCAGCGGGATGTACTGGGTGATTCTAGTCTTGAGTCATCAGTTGCTGAGGTTCTAAAGCAGCCTCTGGCCATAAATTCTGTTATGGCAGATCTAACTTCTGAGAAGTCAAGTCTGCCTGGATTAACTGCTGATGCTTCTGGAGCAATTATAAGGCCTGCTACAGTAGTCAGTTTATCTCTATCAATGGCAAGATTTGATGATCTTTTAATCTGCTATGAAAGTATTGTGGGTAGTGTTGGGGGGGTAAAGTTAGAGCAGGCTCTTTTATTATCTATTATCAAGTCGTTAGGCTCAGGTATTGAAGGGGCAAATGAGCTGGATTGTTGTCAGTCTTTCGTTTGGCCGCCCTTTTTGGCAGAGAGCCTTCAGCATGATCAGTCTAAATACTTTGAGCTTTCTTTAAGGTGTTGGCTTGGTTCGCAGGGCTTGGATAGTGTCAGTAGGATTCTGTATTTTGGTTCGAATTATAGTCAGATAGAAAATGTTGTTCTAGAGCTTAGGTCTGAGTCTGAAGCTGGGTTTACTGTTCTTCCTGTGGCTGTGACTTTGTCTGAACTGCTGGGTGCGCCAGTTAAGAAAAAAAGCCTTTGGTCGGTATTATCTTGTGTTGGTGTGTCGAGTGTCTGACATCCTTGGTTCCAGTTTAAAAACCGCCTATAGCTTGCGTAAGATGAATGTTTCCCATCTTGATGAGGTTATGGAGATAGAGTGTTTGGCTTACGAGTTTTCATGGACTAGATCGATGTTTGAGTCTAGCTTGACCTCTAATCATGAATGTTGCTTGTTATATGTCGACAATACAATTATTGGGTATGCCATAATGAGCTTCATTCTCGATGAAGCTCATTTGTTAAATATATGTATTTCCCCAAAATATGAAGGTAGAGGGTTTGGTCGTGTGCTGTTACGAGAGTTAATTGTAAGGGCTGGGTCTAAGGGGAGTTTGTGGCTTTTTTTGGAAGTTAGAATGTCTCACTCTCGTGCTATACAGTTGTATTTCTCTGAAGGGTTTAATGAAGTTGGTGTTAGGCCTAATTATTACCCCTCTAAAAAAGGTCGTGAAGATGCTCTTCTGATGACGCTGGATTTAAGTGTTGATGTGACGGTTTAGTTGCTGGGTGCTCTGTGTGCGCTTGGTTTATATGTTTTTTATAGGGTATTTGTTTTTAAATGTCTCAATTTCTTGAAGAAATAAATAATAGAAGAACGTTCGCGATAATTTCGCACCCTGATGCGGGTAAGACCACGATTACCGAAAAAGTATTATTGTTTGGTCAGGCCATCCAAAAGGCAGGTACTGTAAAGGGTAAGAAAAGTGGTCAGCATGCGAAGTCTGATTGGATGGAAATGGAAAAAGAAAGGGGGATTTCTGTCACTACCTCTGTTATGCAATTTCCATATAACAATTGCTTGGTTAACTTGTTGGATACACCGGGGCATGCAGACTTCTCGGAAGATACTTATCGTACTTTGACTGCTGTTGACTCGTGTTTAATGGTGATTGATGCGGCGAAAGGTGTAGAAGAAAGAACGGTAAAGTTGATGGAGGTGACTCGCTTACGTGATACGCCGATAATCACTTTTATGAATAAGCTGGATCGGGATACTCGAGACCCTATCGAATTGTTGGATGAGGTTGAGAGTGTCTTGGATATTGCGTGCGCGCCAATTACGTGGCCTATAGGTATGGGTAAGGAGTTTAAAGGGGTTTATGACTTATACCGCGATGAAGTAATTCTGTATAAGACTGGTCAAGGGCATAAGATTCAAGAGGCTCGTGTAATTAAAGGTATAGACAATCCAGAACTTGAGTCGTATGTAGGTTTGTATGCTCAGGATTTAAAAGATGAAATTGAGCTGGTTCGAGGGGCGTCGCATGAGTTTGATCACGAGTTATTTTTATCTGGAGATTTAACGCCTGTGTATTTCGGGACTGCTTTAGGAAACTTTGGTGTTGATCATATGCTCAGCGGTCTTACCAAATGGGCGCCAGCACCTATGCCGCGCGCATCTAAAACAAGGCTTGTGAAGCCAGAAGAAGAAAAGTTTACCGGCTTTGTATTTAAAATTCAGGCAAATATGGATCCTCAGCATAGAGATCGCATTGCATTTATGCGTATTTGCTCTGGCGTTTACCAAAAAGGAATGAAGTTTAAACATGTTCGTATTAACAAGGATGTAAGAATTTCTGATGCTGTAACGTTTATGGCGGGAGATCGAGAACATGCGGAGCTAGCTTATCCAGGGGATATAATTGGCGTGCATAATCATGGCACTATTCAAATTGGCGATACCTTTACTGAAGGTGAAGATTTGCACTTTTCGGGGATACCTAATTTTGCCCCTGAGTTATTTCAGCGCATACGTCTCAAAGATCCACTTAAAATGAAGCAGCTTAATAAAGGGCTTATTCAGCTCTCTGAAGAGGGTGCTGTTCAGGTTTTTCGGCCTTTTAAGTCTAATGATTTGATTGTTGGGGCTGTTGGGGTATTGCAGTTTGATGTGGTCGTTCATCGTTTAAGGTATGAATACAAAGTTGAAGCTATTTATGAATCTATAAATGTTGCCACTGCTAGATGGGTGACATCCGATAATCAGGCTAAATTGTCCGAATTTCAGAAGAAGTGCCATGATAACTTAGCTCTGGATGGTGGTGATAACCTAAGTTACGTGGCTCCCACTATGGTTAATCTCCAGTTGGCAGAAGAGCGTTATCCAGATATAAAATTTAGAAAAACCAGAGAGCATTGATCGGAGTGTTTGCTGATACCCACTGTCATCTTGATTTTGAAGGCTTCTCGGGTCGCCTTGAGGGCTTAAAAGGTGCGATGACGGAGGAGTGTTTGGCGATGGTGGTGGTCCCTTCCGTTGCTGTTTCAAATTGGAATAAGATTGTTGACTTGTGCGATAAGGATGAACGTTTTTTTTATGCTTTAGGTTTGCATCCTTATTTTATTGAGGACCATAAGATCTCAGATGTTCTAGCTTTAGAAGAGAAAATGTCGGTACTAAGTGCTATTAAAGAGGCTGGTTTGGTTGCGGTGGGTGAGATTGGTTTGGACGCAACCCAGCCTGATATTGATAAGCAGCTTAAGTTATTTGAGATGCAGCTAGGTCTGGCTCAAAAATATAAGCTTCCCGTTATCGTTCATGTTCGAAAGTTGCATTCTCTGGTCATTAGTACGCTGAAAAAATTCTCATTGGTTGGAGGGGTTGTTCATGCTTTTTCGGGTAGTTATGAATTGATGATGAGCTATATTAATTTAGGCTTTAAAATCGGTGTTGGTCCAGTGATCACTTGGGGAGCATCTAATAAAACAAGAGCAGCTTTAGTAAAGGCGCCAGTAAGTAGTCTTGTTCTTGAAACGGATGCGCCAGATATGTTTGTAGCTGGTATTGATAAATCACAAGCAAGTCCTCTTGATGTAATGAGGGTGTTTAGTGTGTTGAATGAGATGCGGCCTGAGTCTCGATGTGATTTGATGGAGCATTTATGGGCTAATTCACTTCATTTATTTAACAAAAGCGCGGGTAGTGTTAAAAATTTAAAAAGTACTGGTAATTAAGTTGATTTTTATATTACAATTCGCGCCCTAAAAAATTATCGGTATGTTTTTGAGTCAGCCCCGTCTCCTAATCATGCTGGAATGCAGAAACACCTAATTAATTTACTTATTAGGGTTGGTAAGCTCAAAAGAGCATAAAAGGCGAAATTAAATGAAAACGTTAAGTGCAAAACCAGAAAGCGTAAGGCGCGACTGGTACGTAGTCGATGCAGCAGGCAAAACACTTGGTCGCTTATCAAGTGAAATTGCGAGCCGTTTAAGGGGCAAGCATAAGCCAGAATATACACCTCATGTAGATACAGGCGATTATATCGTTATTGTAAATGCAGAGAAAATTGCAGTAACCGGTAAAAAAATGAGTGATAAAATCTATCACAGGCATACTGGTTATATTGGTGGTTTAAAATCAATATCGCTTGATAAATTGATTGTGAAAGCGCCAGAGCAAGTTATTGAAATCGCAGTCAAGGGGATGCTTCCAAAGGGTCCTTTAGGTCGTGAAATGTTTAAGAAGTTGAAAGTGTATGCCGGTGAAAATCACCCACATACTGCTCAGCAGCCACAAGCTTTAGAAATTTAACGGAAGGCGATTATGTCAATTACATACAATTATGGTACAGGTCGTCGTAAATCTTCAGCGGCGCGCGTTTTTATGAAGTCTGGTGGCGGAAATATTGAAGTTAATGGACGGCCATTGGATAAGTTTTTTGGTCGTAAGACAGCTCAAATGGTTGTTAGGCAGCCTCTTGAGTTGCTATCTTTAGCTGATAAGTTTGATTTAAAAATCACTGTTAAAGGTGGTGGTACTACTGGTCAGGCAGGTGCTATTCGTCATGGTATTGCTAGAGCGCTTATGCAATATGATGAGTCTTTAAGAGCGCCGTTGCGTGAAGCTGGCTGGGTTACTCGTGATGCGAGATCGGTTGAGCGTAAGAAAGTTGGTCTACGTAAAGCTCGTAAGAAGCCGCAGTTCTCTAAGCGATAAATTACAAGAGCTGGAAAAACGCTTGTCAGCTTTTGTTGTCAGGCGTTTTTTTTTATCTGTAAATCTTGGTTAATATGCTTGAAATTGACTAAAACGGTTGAAGCATGCTTGCAATTTAATTACTATCGCTGGTGTTTTGTTATAAGCGGATAGTAATAGATGTCGAGCTTATTTATAGAAAGCGAATCATGAAGTTTACAGTTCATGAGAGCAATAACTAAAACTACTTTTAATCGTGGTTGTATTTGGGAGATGCCTGTATGAGTGATGGCGAAGTTAACGCTGGCCGACGTCGATTTTTAATTGGTGCTACCTCGGTAGTTGGTGGAGTTGGTGTAATAGGGGCGGCTGTTCCTTTTGTTGCTTCTTGGAATCCAAGTGCAAAAGCGAAAGCTGCTGGAGCGCCTGTAAAGGCAAGTATCGGCAAGTTGGAGCCGGGACAACGAATAACAATTGAGTGGCGAGGAAAGCCTGTTTGGGTTGTTCGTCGTACACAAGAAATGTTAGATAATATTGATAAGTTGTCTGATGAATTACGAGACCCTGACTCAGTAGTCCCTCAGCAGCCTGAATATATTACAGGCGTGTATCGTTCAGCTAAGCCAGAGTATGCAATTATTGTCGGTATTTGTACGCATTTAGGGTGCTCCCCGCAATTTGTCCCAGAAGTGAAACCGCAAGAATTTGATCAGGATTGGGTTGGTGGTTTTTTCTGCGCATGTCACGGTTCTCGTTTTGACTTGGCAGGTCGGGTTTTTAAAGGTGTTCCTGCGCCAAAAAACTTGGTGGTACCTCCCCATAGATATATAGATGATCAGACGGTTGTAATAGGTGAAGATGAGGTACAAGGCTAATGCAAAAGCTAATTAATTGGATAGACGAGCGCTTGCCAATAACGGAAGCATTTGAAAATCATATGAGTAAGTATTACGCACCAAAAAACTTTAATGTTTGGTATATTTTTGGCGTGCTTTCAATGGTTGTGCTGGTTAATCAGTTGTTGACGGGTATATGGTTAACAATGAGTTATAATCCTACTGCTGAAGGCGCTTTTGCTTCAGTTGAATATATCATGAGAGATGTTGAATATGGTTGGTTATTGAGATACCTACATTCAACAGGTGCATCTGCATTTTTTATTGTTGTTTATCTTCATATGTTTCGTGGGCTGATGTATGGCTCCTATAAAAAGCCGAGAGAACTGATTTGGATTTTCGGTATGGCTATATACTTGGCTTTAATGGCTGAGGCTTTTATGGGTTATCTGTTGCCTTGGGGGCAAATGTCATACTGGGGGGCTCAAGTAATTGTTAATCTTTTTGGTGCGATTCCCTATATAGGTGAAGGTCTTTCATTGTGGATTCGTGGGGATTATTTGATTTCTGGCGTCACCTTAAATCGCTTCTTCGCGCTCCATGTTGCTGCTTTACCTATCGTTATTCTTGCATTAGTTGTCCTGCATATACTTGCTTTACACACTGTTGGATCTAATAATCCTGATGGGATTGAAATCAAGAAAAATAAAGATGAAAATGGAATTCCAAAGGATGGTATCCCCTTCCACCCTTTTTATAGTGTTCATGATTTAGTAGGTATTGTTGTTTTCTTGTTTGTGTTTTGTGGTGTTGTCTTTTTCTTTCCTGAAATGGGTGGCTATTTCCTTGAAAAACCTAACTTTGAGCCTGCAAATTCACTTAAAACGCCCGAGCATATCGCTCCAGTGTGGTATTTTACGCCATTTTACGCAATGCTGAGGGCTGTGCCGCATGCATTTTCGGGTGTCATTGTGATGGGTGGGGCGATTGCGATTTTGTTTGTATTGCCTTGGCTTGATAGAAGTCCTGTGAAGTCTATTAGATATAAAGGGTGGATGAGTAAGCTTGCTTTGGCGCTTTTGGTAGTTTCATTTGCCGTACTTGGTTACTTGGGTGTGGTCGCTGCAACTCCGGAGAGAACGATATTGGCTAGAATTCTCACCGCTGTTTATTTTGCTTATTTTATTTTAATGCCTTGGTTCACACGTATTGAGAAAACAAAGCCGGTTCCAGAGAGGGTGACAGGATGATTAAAAGAATAGTTTTAACTGCATTTCTATCTATATGCTCTTTGGGTGTAAATGCTGCGGGAGGATCTGCGATTCCTCTTGATCATATTAAGACAAATATTTCTGATAAAGAATCTTTACAGAGTGGCTTGTCTACTTTTATGAATTACTGTTTTGCATGTCATTCTATGCAATATGCTCGTTATGAAAGGGCTGCAGTAGATTTAGATATTCCTCAAAAAGTTTTTGAAGAAAATCTGCTTGTTGGTGATACCAAAATAGGTCAGTTGATGACAATTTCTATGGCTGAAGATCAGGCAAAATTGTGGTTTGGTAACCCTCCTCCTGATTTGACTTTAAGTGCTCGGCTTAGAGGTGGCGATTGGTTATATAGTTATATGAGAGGGTTTTATGTGGACTCTAAACGGCCTTATGGTGTAAACAACGTTGTTTTTAAAGACGTTGGCATGCCTCACGTGCTTGCAGGGCTTCAAGGTGTTTGTGCTGAGGCGCCTGAATTAGGTGTTGAGCCTGTTGTGGATCCATTAAGTGGTAATGTCGTCAAGCAAAGCGGCTGTTATGAATTTGCAACTGAAGGCTCCTTATCTCCTGAAGAATATGACCTTGTGATTCATGACTTGGTTAACTTTTTGACTTATGTGGGTGAGCCATCAAAATTAGAAAGTGAGCGTATCGGGAGAAATGTCTTGATATTCTTGGCCTTCTTATTTGTTTTTGTATATTTCTTAAATAAAGAATATTGGCGAGAAATGCATTAGTATTGCTGTTTAATACTAAATATAGGCCGTTAATGCTTAGCTTTAACGGCTTTTTTTGTTGTCACGATAGTATTTTTAACTGTGCGTGATGAAAGCGTGTATAATTTCGCCAAATTTGATTCTGGGTATGTTCCGGATAATTAGTTTATCGATAGATTGAGGTTGAATATGGGAGTTGTGACTAAGCGTTCATCAATGACATTTTTTTCAGATGGGAATAGTCATTATAGCCATCGGGTGAGGATTGTTCTTGCTGAAAAAGGCGTGGCTGTAGATGTTGTGAATGTTGATCCAGATAATAAGCCAGCGGAGCTTGCAGATCATAATCCTTATAATGATCTGCCGACATTAGTTGATCGAGATCTCGTGCTTTATGAGTCTGATATTATGATGGAGTATTTAGATGAGCGTTTTCCTCATCCTCCGTTATTGCCTGTTTATCCTGTTGCCAGGGCGCAGAGCCGCCTTATGATGTATCGCATTAGAAAGGACTGGAGTCGTCTTGCAGATGCAATTTTGGCAGACCCTGAGTCTAAAAAAGCTGATTCATACAGAAAAGAACTAAAAGAAAGCTTGATTTCTGCAGCACCTATATTTGCAGAGATGCCATTCTTTATGAGCGAAGAGTTTACTATTGTGGATTGCTGTGTTTCTGCATTACTTTGGCGCTTACCTGTTATGAATATTGAATTGGATGATGTTCAGGCAAAACCTATTTCAAAGTATATGGATAGAATGTTTACGCGTGAATCATTCAAGGTGAGCCTATCAGAACTTGAAAAAGAAATGCATCACTAGAAAAGAGCTGATTGAGAGGGTGAATGATGACTCCTAGTCGACCATATTTGGTTAGAGCGCTGAATGACTGGATTTTAGATAATAATATGACGCCATATGTTGTCGTGGATGTTGATGTTCAGGGCGTTATTGTGCCGACTGATTACGTGACAAATGGTCAAATTATTTTAAATATAAGTCCATCTGCAGTGAATGACCTGTCGGTGGGTGCTGACGCAATTTCTTTTAGGGCAAGGTTTGGTGGCGTTCCAATGGATGTGTCAGTTCCAATTGTGGCTATAATGGCTATATATGCCAAAGAAAATGGCCAAGGTATGGTGTTTGGTGCTGAGCCAGGAGCGCCTGAGCCGCCAAACCCGAATGACCCTAATCCACCGCCAGCTAAAAAAGCTGAGCATTTACCCCATAAGCCATCTTTAAAGATCGTTAAGTAGTTGCTTAGTCTGTGCCACCAAATAGAGTCGCCTCTAATTGGTGGCACAAGCTGTTAACAATTAATAGTTGTATTTCTATTACTCTCGCTACGGATTGGCTATCTATTTGTATATCTATGTCATCCGATTGAAGAATGGCAGATACTTTTCCTGACTTAAATCCTGATATGCTTATGATGCTAATATCTTTTTCATGCGCTGCTTGTATTGCTTGAACTATATTGCTGCAATTCCCATCTACTGATAATGTGACGAGAGTGTCTCCTTCTGATCCAAGGGCGCTTATTTGGTTGGCAAAAGCTTGATGGTGACTATTACTTTTGCTTATAGATAATATGCTGGTTGGATCTAATGATAAGTTTATGGCCGGAAGGCTTGGTCTGGCAAATTCTTGTTGGTTTAATAGTGATGTGCTAAGTATGCTGCCTATCGGGTTTGAAAGACCATTTCCGCAAATTATTATTTTACTGTCACTTAGTAGTGTTTCAGTGAGCTTTGAGCAGGCTTGGTCTATATTAGGGCTAATATTCTCGATGTTTGCAGCTGTGGTATCAATGGCTTCACATAAGTAATTTGTTATATGTGCTAAGTCTGTCATGTATTTTCCTGTCTTTTTATTTTAACTAAATGCATTCTTGATCCAGTTAATTTCTATGTCGCCTCTTGCTGTTGGTTTAATTGATACCACATCAAAGCGAGCATTCGTATGCCATAAATTAAATTTTGCTATGTAATGTTGGGCGGTAAGATTAATCTTATCTTGCTTGCGTTTAGTTATTGTCTCTTCGGGTGTGCCGAATCTAGAGTTTTTTCTGTATCTGACTTCTACGAATACGAGTGTGGTATTGTCCAGTACGATCAGATCGATTTCACCTTTTCGAATGTGGTAATTTCTATCTTTTATTTTACAGCCTTGTTGGTAAAGATATTTCTCTGCTATCTGTTCGTAAGCATGTCCTTTGCTGAGCATTATGCTTAGTCCTCCTTGGCACGGTTTTTCAATAGAGTGGCTTTGCCTCTTTTAAATACGACAAGTTCTAGGTCTCTTTCTACTATGCCGGACTGATTGATTGAAAGTGTTCCAGTGTAGCCCTGGATTTGGCTGTTTTGTATTTCTTTTAATAGTTGTAATCTCGGTGATAAATTGAATGCGTCAGCGCCTAGTGCATAGAATCGTGAGTAGTCTGTTCTTGCATTGGGTATGGCATTTATAATTGTACTTTTTATTTCAATGGAATTGCTTAGCATCCAGGGCATCTCAATGAAATGTATGTTGTCTAAGTCGTTTTTTTGATCATCTGTTTGGTGTATCTGCGAGCTGGAGTAAATGGGTAGGTCTTTAGCGTAGTGGTATGCAAATAAAGGGTTGAGTTGTTTGGCAACGGTTGGTTTTGCTAGCATAAAGATAGCATCTATATCTTTGCGACGTCTAGGCTCAAATTCAAAGTTTAAGTTGGTTATTCGTTGTATTGTTCTTTTGCGTTGAAGGCTCAAATCTGTACCAAGCAGTTTGGCGACAGAGGGCGATAAGGTCTTTTGGTTGTCATAGTAAACGCTTTCTATAATCTGGCTTTGTTGTTCCTTAAGTGCTTTAAGTAAGGAATCATGAATTCTGGAGCCCTGTTCATTTTCTGGTCCTATATAAGCGATCTTGCTTAATCTTTGTGAGCTTAAGTACTTTGAAAGTTGGCGTATTTCAGTGTCAGGATTTAAACCAAATTGAAATAGGTTATCTTTAGGGTGAGCTGGTTGATAGGTGTCATCCAGGTAGTTTAATGCCAGCGTAGGGCTGAGTGATAAATCTATGTTTGAAAGCTTATTTACATTTTTTTTTGTCAGAGGGCCGACAATTAACGCTTGTTCTTTTAGTGCAACCTTATAGAGCTCTTCTATGGTGTTTATATTAGTATCAAAAAAAGCTAGCTTTACAGGTTCAGATTGTGATGATGAAAGTGCGTTATAGTAAGATGCTGTAAAGCCATCTCTTACGGCTTTTCCTACTGGTGAAACTGGGCCAGTGAAAGGGAGGGCTAGTATAATGGTGGATGCTTTTGACTCTGGTAATTTGGATAATAAGGCGATTTCCCTAGGGGGGTCTAAAGATGCGGGATGATTAGGCCACTTGCGTTGCCACTCTCTGAGAGCGGTGTATTGGCTTTCAAGGTTTATCTCATGTTGCAGTATTGTTCTTGCTAGCTCAATCCATGCGATGACATTGGTATCATTATTGTCGTATTTGAAGTTATACAGTTCAATCGAGTCTATGGCGCGCAGGTGAGCCCAAACCTTCTCGTTGAGTTCTGCATTAGAAAGTGGTGCAAGTACGCCTGCATATTCGATTAATAATGTGGCGCTTTTAATTCTATTGCTTTGTTTTTCAAATGCACTGGCTAATAACGGAATGATGGTTTTAAGTGTATCTATATTTGCCCTGTTTAAATTGCTTTGTTCGAATAGCTCAATTGCTTTGTCTACGTGCCATGGCAGGTCTTCATATATGCCAAGCTTTAGGTTTGCTTCAAGCAGTTCAATTGAGGTGGCAGGCGTACTTGTTGCGTAATTTATGTTTTTAAGGATAGCGCTACTTTGAGCTATTAGCCTGTTCAAATAGTATTGATTAGCGGCTTTTAGTTGTAGCTTTGTTTTGAGGGTGATGTCGTTGGTTGCTTTGGCTTGTTGTAACAGATTTTCAGGACTCACTTGTAAAGCGCTTTGACGTATTTCAGGTTCTGAGTCTTGAACGTTGCGACTGCTTGTGCTGCAAGCGGTTAGGGTTGAAATAATTAATACTGATAAGATAAGTGTTATGAATGATTTCATTGTGGAGTCTGTGGTCTAATGGCAATTAATGCTTATTTTATGTGAGGGGGTGAGAATTGGAAAGCGCGATTTACATAGTTGCGACTCCTATTGGTAATTTGTCGGATATTACCATAAGGGGTGTGGAGATTCTTCGTAATGTTGATGTCATTGCTGCGGAAGATACAAGGCACACTAGGCGGCTTTTAGATCACCATGGGATTACGGCAACATTAATCGCTTATCATGAACACAATGAGTCTGATAAAGCGCTTTCTTTGATTAATTCTGTGCGCAGCGGGCAGTCTATAGCGTTGGTGTCTGATGCGGGGACACCGCTTATTTCAGATCCTGGGCACACATTAGTTGCCTTGGCAAAAAAAGAAAATGTTAAAGTGGTGCCTGTTCCCGGCCCCTCGGCATTAGTAGCTGCTCTTAGTAGTAGTGGCTTGCCGTGTGGTCGATTTATATATGAAGGCTTCCTGCCGGTTAAGCGCAAGGCTAAGTGTGATATTTTAGAAAAATTTCGGTATGAGTCTCGTACTACTGTGTTCTACGAGTCTCCTCACAGGATTCTTAATACGCTTGAAGTTCTTGCTGAGTTGTTTCCTGGTCGTCGTTTGGCAATAGCAAGAGAACTGACTAAACGATTTGAAACGATAACTCAAGGTACTGTGGATGAATTGTTGGCTTGGACGGCCTCAGATGGTGATCAGCAAAAAGGTGAATTTGTTTTGGTTTTGTCGGGGGCTGATGAGGTTTATGACGAGGATGTCGGTTCTCAAGAAAAATTACTTGTTAGACTGATAGAGTATTTACCTCCCAAGAAGGCGGTTCAGTTAGTTGTTGAGTTTTTTGGTGGTGATAAAAAAGTGCTTTACGAAAAAGCTGTGCGCATTAAAAACTCAGATAACTGAATATTTCACTCCACTTTGCTAACGAGTGAATTGCAGTTCATTTTTTTATCGTGCAAAATGTATACAATGACTTACATTCGGTAACCAATATTATTTTAGATAGTATCCTTATGAACAATATAAAACTAAGAATTTGTAAAACTATAGGGTTGTTTTTATGCTTGCTTCTAAGCAGGTTTGTTTTTGCGTTCGAGTTGCTTTCAGAAAGCGCGATGGGTTCTGTATCTGCTGTGTCCGCTAATACAGCGGAAGAAATTGTTAATGTTGCCGGTTCTTCTGCTGCTGGCCTAAGGGTTGATGATGGCTACGAGGTCTTGCCGTTTAAAGTAAGTGTTCAGGTTGGCTTGTCGGAAACGGATGAAGTATCTACAGATTTAAGCTTTTCGCTTGTTCAAGAAGTGGATTCTTGGGTGGAGAATCTCACTCAACGAAATGACATTATTGAGTCTACTAATTTTGAGGTTGGGTATGTTGATGAGCTCCCGTTGTCAGTCTTTGATGAGTCAGCTTTTGTGCTTCGTGATGAGGATTTTGAACGCTTGATAATTGAGCCAGAAAATGATCGACAAATTCGGCAATATGAGCAAGAGACTACAATTTATGAGATTGGTAGAATAGATCAGGCGATAACAATAATAGAGCAGAATGTTGATTCTGTTGAATATATTGTCGAGCGGAAGCTTGATTTCGCAGCAACAATTGATGCATTTATTTCAGATGATTCACCCTCGATCGGCAGTGGCTATATATCCAATCTGACCAGCAGATCTAATGTTCGAATTGCCGCTATTAGAGATTAGTTAACGTAACTTAATGTAAAATCCTTTTTTCTGCTTGATTAAATCTCGTTTACATAATAACTTTGCACGGAGCTTGCTAGGCGATCGCTGTAATTAAGTTTCGACTTATTTGCGGAGGAAAGTCCGGGCTCCAAAGAGCAGAGCGCCAGGTAACACCTGGGAGGTGAAAGCCTACGGAAAGTGCAGCAGAAAGTGAACCGCCTAAGTCAACACTCGTTGTTGAACGGTAAGGGTGAAAAGGTGCGGTAAGAGCGCACCGCATGACTGGCAACAGTTCATGGCGATGGTAAACCCCGCTCGGAGCAAGACCAAATAGGAATCCTAAGGCGTGGCTCGCGCTGGATTCGGGTAGGTTGCTTGAGCTAAATGGTGACATTTAGCCTAGATGAATGATTGTCCACGACAGAACCCGGCTTATCGGCAAGCTCTTTTTTTTATCTCTTCATATTAAAATTCTCTGTAAAACTACCTTATTAATAATAAAAAAATCTTAAACCTAAAGTGCTTCCTTAGGTTCTTCGCGTATCTATCAGATAATGTTCGTTATTTGCCCGTCTTTATACTCTTCCTTTGAGTATTTTTTTACTTAAGTCTTTGTCTTAATGTGAATTTTCGCCTTCATTTCCCCTCTTTTGTCTTTCATTTTGCTTGATTTGTGGTTATCTACTTCCTATAGTGGTTAAAAGTAGTAAAAAGTGGAAAAAATTGGTTAATTTTAAATTTTTATGGTTTTAGGTGGGTAATTTGTTTCTTGGTAGTCACACGATCAATATGGATGCGAAAGGGCGCATGGCGATTCCGACAAAAATTCGGGAATCGTTAGCGTCTTTTTGTGATGGTCGTATTGTTATAACTGCTCATACTGAAGAGCGCTGCTTATTAGTTTACCCAGAAGAGCAATGGAAAGAAATTCTCCCTAAGATTGAAAGTCTCCCCAGTTTTAATAAGGTTGCTAGACGCACTCAGCGTTTGCTAATCGGTTATGCTACGCCGCTTGAAATGGATGGTAATGGTCGTATTTTAGTGCCCCCCACTTTAAGAGAGTACGCTAATTTAGAAAAGAAACTGATGCTGGTAGGTCAGGGTAAAAAGTTTGAGCTTTGGAGTGAGGATAGTTGGTTTAACTGGCTGGATGAAGCGGATCAAGGTGATGATATCCCTGATGAAATGCTGTCTTTGTCGCTTTAGTGAGTATTTATGTCTGATTCTGTTGGTGTTCATGAGGCGGTTTTATTGAATGAGGCAATTAGTCTTATGGTAAGTAACCCGTCTGGCTTGTATGTCGATGCAACTTTTGGTCGAGGTGGGCACAGTCAGGCTATCCTTGATGCGCTTGATCAAGACGGTCGTCTGATTGCCATCGATAAAGATTTAGATGCGTTAAAGCGAGCGGAGCTTGCTTTAACAGATGATCCGCGATTTGAAATTGTGCATGGGTCTTTTGCAGATATAGAACAGCACCTCGCAGAAAAGGGTATTAGTGTTGTTGATGGTGTTTTGGCAGATCTGGGTGTGTCATCTCCTCAGCTGGATAATGCAGATCGAGGCTTTAGTTTTATGAAAGATGGCCCTCTTGATATGAGGATGAATCAGACATCTGGCGTTAGTGCTTCTGAGTGGCTGAGTGGTGCATCGGAGCGAGAAATTACGGCTGTGCTGCGTGATTATGGTGAAGAAAAGTTTGCAAGAAGGATAGCGGCTGCCATTTCTCAGGCCTGTCAGGTTGGTCCGATTAGTACAACGCTAGAGCTGGCAAAAATAGTGTCTGATGCAAATCCATCTTGGGAAAGACATAAGCATCCAGCGACAAGAACTTTTCAGGCAATTAGGATAAAAGTCAATAATGAGTTGGGTGACCTGGAAAGTTTGTTAAGTGGGGCGTGTAAAGTTTTAGGCATAAACGGACGATTGGTGGTTATTAGTTTTCACTCATTAGAAGACCGGATGGTTAAGCGCTTTATGAGGGATAAAGTGCAAGGTGACCGGCCTCCACCCAATGTTCCTGTTTTTGAAAAAGATATAGTGAAAAATTATAAAGCGATAGGTAAAGCAGTAAAGCCAAGCGATAAGGAAGTTTCAAATAATATTCGTGCCCGCAGTGCCATCATGCGAATTTTGGAGAAAATTTCTAATGAATAAAATAAAAATAATATTATTACTGCCTGAGTTCTTAATGCTTATCAGGCAGGGGCGAGATGGGTTTCATATTAAAGGTGCTCAGAGCGATGAATCAGAGCTGTCAGTTAAGCTCTACGAACTGATAGATTTTCTGTCAAATCTAAAAACCTTTGTTTCTATAAAGGGGGTGATCGTTACGCTTATGCTATCTCTTGTGCTCGTTATGTCAGCTATTGGTGTCGTTCAATCATCACATATTAGCAGGCAATTGTTTACAGAGCAGGCGATTTTATTGGACAGAAATGATCAGTTGCAGCTTGAGTGGGCACAGTTATTGTTAGAACAAAGTGCTTGGAGTTCACCTAATCGCTTAGAAAGTGTGGCATCTCAAAAACTAGGCATGCGCCCTCCTGAAGCTGAAGAAATTCAGCTTATATATTGAGTCCTGAAAACTTATGTCTTTTGACCAATTTCAAGATGTTAATATCCGATGGCGATACAGTTTCTTTCTTGTGTTGTTGTTGGTTGCTGTCTGTGCATTAGTATATAGGGCGATTGATTTACATGTTTTCGAGCAAGCATTTTTAGCTGAGCAAGGCGATGCTCGTACCATCAGATTTGAGCGTCTAGAGGCTCACAGAGGCATGATTACTGATCGTCATGGTGAGCCGCTAGCTGTCAGTGCACCAGTTGAAACAGTCTATGCTGATCCAAAATTCTTGAACCTTTCATTAGCTGAGATAAAGCGTTTATCCATTGCATTGGATGTAAGTTCTTCTTGGTTGTCTAAAAAAATAGCATCAAATAAAAATAAACGTTTTATCTATTTAAAGAGAAAAATGTCGCCTCACGAGGTAAAGAATGTGCTCTCTCTAAATCTTGATGGCATCTACAGCCAGCGGGAATATAAAAGATATTACCCCACGGGTGAAGTTGCTTCTCATGTTTTAGGGTTTACCAGTATCGACGGTGAAGGGCAAGAAGGTTTAGAGCTGGCTTATGATGAATGGTTGACTGGCAAGGCAGGTAAAAAGCGTGTCCTGAAAAATCGGAAGGGTCGTGTAATCAAAGACCTGGGTGAATTAGAAGAAGCTCAAGCGGGGCATGACATACAGCTAAGTCTGGATATGCGGATTCAATATTTGGCTTACAGGGAATTAAAAGCAGCTGTTGAGACCCATAAGGCGCGATCGGGTTCTATTGTGGTGCTTGATATATCAAGTGGTGATGTGTTGGCGATGGCGAATCAGCCATCTTATAATCCAAATAATCGTTCAACAATTGATGTCTCACACCTTAGAAATAGAGCGCTTACGGATGTTTTTGAGCCTGGTTCAACAATGAAGTTAGCAACGGTTGCTGCAGCATTGGAATCAAAAAAATATAGCTTGAGTTCAGAGCTGGATACATCGCCTGGATATATTCGTTTGGGAAAGAAATCTATTAGAGATCACCGAAATTATGGCACGCTGAGCGTGCTGGATATCGTTGCTAAGTCTAGCAATGTGGGTACAAGCAGGATTGCTTTAGATCTTTCGGGGGACGTCGTTTGGGATATGTTGTACCGGCTTGGGTTTGGTCAAGGAACAGGCGTGGGTTTCCCAGGTGAAAGCATTGGCCAGCTTCCTGATTCCTCATCCTGGCAGCCAATTGAAGTGGCGACGATGTCATATGGTTATGGAATGAACGTCAATGCCTTACAGCTTGCTCAGGCATTTATGATCTATGGTAATGGCGGTGTTAAATATCCATTATCCTTAATTCATCGAAATCAGAAAGTTCAAGGTGAACAAATTATACCTCAGGGTGTCTCTGAATCATTAAAAGCAGCAATGAAAGCTGTGGTTGCAAAAGGGGGGACGGGGACGCGAGCAGACTTGCCTCTCTATGGTGTGGGAGGCAAGAGTGGAACGGTTCATACCGTTGGTAAAGGCGGTTATCAGCAAAGCCAGTATCAGGCGATTTTTGCAGGTGTTGCGCCAGCAGATCAGCCTGAAATTGCTCTAGTGGTTATTATAAATGCACCTGCCGGTGCCGAGTATTATGGTGGTGAGGTTGCAGCACCCGTTTTTTCAAGAGTTGTTGATGGCGCCATGCGTTTGTTAAATGTAAGGCCTGATAAAGGGATTGCAAAGTCGATTCATGCTCGCGATGTATCAGGGAAACGAGGTTAATATGGCGCTTCGAAAAACTTATAGTAGTAGTTTAGCTTTACTGTTGAAAGGAGTCTGTAAAGTCCCTTCAGCGTTGGATACGCATGTCTCTGGTTTGGCAATAGATAGCCGAGAAGTCAAAAAAGGCGATATTTTCTTAGCTATTTCAGGTAATCATTCAACATCTACTGAGCATATTAAAGAGGCGATAGCAAAAGGTGCAAATGCCATTGTTGCTGAAGGCTCCACTAATAAGGGTAAAGTATTTGAGGATGGGCTGGTTGTTGAGTTATTTGTTGATAATTTAAAAGAGCAAATTGGCTTAATTGCTGATCGTTTCTTTAGGTCGCCAAGTTCCGAGATGTCGGTTATTGGGGTGACGGGAACAAATGGCAAAACATCGGTTACTCATTATCTAGCGAGCTATTTTTCCAGAGCTAGTGATCTTGCAGGTGTTATTGGTACTTTGGGGTATGGTCTTGTTGGAGGTGATAATGATCAGTTAAAAGAGACTGGATTTACAACACCTAATGTTGTCGAAGTGCATAGGTATTTAGCTGAATTAAGGGATGCAGGTGCGAAAAATATCTTCATGGAGGTCTCTTCGCACGGTCTGAGTCAGCATCGTGTTGATGGCGTAAAATTTGAAGGAGCCGTCTTTACAAACTTAACGCATGAGCATCTTGATTATCATGGCACAATGGAAGAGTACGCAGCGAGTAAAGCTAAGCTCTTTTCAAAAGAAAGTTTGAAATTTGTTGTTATTAATGAAGATGATAATTACGCAAGACAGTTTATAGCGGCGACCCCTTCTGGGGTAAATATTTTTACTTATGGCGTTCAATCTAAGTCAGATATCTCTGTGTTAAATTACCAGTTAAACACCGATTCCGTGTCAACCATTACTGCAGAAATAACGACTCCTGCGGGTGAGTTTAATATCCATTCAAGCTTAATTGGTTTGTTTAATTTAAGTAATTTGTTGGCAGTAATGTCGGTTGCTGTTGCTAAGCAAGAGCTCAGGTCTTGCGAGCAGAGGATGCAGGCTATTACGCCAGTTAATGGTCGAATGCAGATCGTGCATATCAAAGATAAACCCATCGTTGTCGTCGATTTCGCACATACGCCAGACGCCCTGGAGAATGCGATAGATGCTGTAAAACCGCATTGCAAGGGTAAGGTTATTCTAGTTTTTGGTTGTGGTGGTGATAGAGATATTGGTAAACGTAAAGTTATGGCTCAAATTGCTGAGAGACTGGCTGACTCCATTATCGTGACGGATGATAATCCGCGAAGCGAACAGCCAGATGTCATTACGGAGCATATCTTTGAGGGGTTTAAGAATAAGGAAGCCGTCAACTTAGAACATGATAGACAGGCCGCTATTCAATTGGCGGTATCACAGGCGAGTGCGCAAGACCTAGTTTTAATTGCAGGTAAGGGGCACGAAACATGGCAGGAAATAAAAGATAAAAAATATTATTTTAATGACCTAGAGGTTGTTAGAAAAGTATTAGGCTTAGATGTATCCCAAGAAGGTAGTAGGGAGGCGATAGCTTAAGATGATTCAGGCTATATCCTTATCTCAACTTGCTAGTGCCGTAAATGGCCAGGCTGTTGGAGAAAATATTGAATTTTCTTCGGTTGCTATAGACACTAGGGCTCTTAACGAGGGAGATTTATATATCGCACTCAAAGGCGAGCGTTTTGATGGGCACCAGTTTATTCAAAAGGCAATCGAAAAGGGCTGCTCGGGGTTTTTAATCAATAGTGAATTTGAAATATCCGATAGCATTCTGGATAAAATGCCACACATTGTTGTCGATAATACATTAAAGGCCTTGGGAGAGTGTGCGCGAATAAATCGTGAAAACTTCAAAGGCCGGGTAGTGGGTTTAACGGGTTCTTCGGGCAAGACCAGCACAAAGAATATGCTTCAATGTATCTTGTCTGAAAAAGGTTCGACCTATGCAACCCATGGTAATTTCAATAACGAAATCGGCGTGCCGTTGACCTTGTTGAATATAGAGCGTAATCATCAATATGCCGTGGTAGAAATGGGGGCGCGTAAGCAAGGTGATATCGAATATTTAGTCGATTTTGTACAACCAGATGTCGCAATTTTATTAAATGCCGGTATGGCGCATATTGATACTTTTGGTAGTCAGGAAGATATAGTTCGCACAAAAGGTGAGATATTTACCGCCTTAAAATCAGGTGGTTTGGCCGTGGTTAATGCTGACGATCCTGCTCAGAAAATATGGTTGGATTCGCTCATAAACAAAGATGTATTGACCTTTTCAGTGAAAAGGGAAGATGCAGACCTCTTTGCAAGCAATATCGAGTCAAACGACATAACATCGCGTTTTATCTTGAATTATCGAGGGCAGTCCCAGCCAATATTTCTACCTCTGCCTGGTCTACATAACATTGCTAATAGTTTGGCAGCATCAGCTGCTGCGGTTTCTTTGGGTTTTGATCTTCCAACGATCACTAATGGTCTGGCTAAATTGAGTGCCAGTCAAGGTCGTTTAATGACAATTCCTTGTTCAGAGAAACTACTTGTAATTGACGATAGTTATAACGCAAACCCAAGTTCTATGAAGGCTGCCATTGATGTATTGGCATTAAAACAGGGTTATAAAATAGCCGTTTTAGGGGAAATGGCTGAATTAGGTGATTTCGCTAAAAATCTGCACCTGGAATTAGCTGAATATATTGCTCAAAGCAAAATCGATAAGGTGTATATAATCGGTTCATTTGCCGCTGAAATGGCTGAGCTGGTTGGTGAAAAAGCACATGTAGCTGTTACCAAAAACGAAGTATTTGATTCTTTAATGAATAATGAAAGAATTTTTGAAACAGATGAAGGTACGCTTATAACAACAAGTGTACTTATAAAAGGCTCTCGCAGTACGGCAATGGATGAGCTTGTGGATATGATTATAAAAAAGGCGGCTCACTAAATGTTGTATTGGTTATCTTCACTTTTATCTGACTCTATGAGCTATTTATCTGTTTTTCAGTATTTAACGCTTCGAGGAATATTAGGCGTCATTACTGCCTTGTTAATCGCATTATGGATTGGCCCAAAAATGATCAAAAAACTGAGCCAATACCAAATTGGCCAGTCTGTGCGTGATGATGGTCCAAAATCGCATTTGAGCAAAGCAGGTACGCCGACAATGGGCGGTGCATTGATTATCTTGGCCGTCGTCGTCAGTACCTTACTCTGGAGTGACTTGGGAAATCGTTATATTTGGATCACCTTATTTGTCACCTTATCTTTCGGGGCGATTGGTTGGGTTGATGATTATCGAAAAGTGGTCGAGAAAAATTCAAAAGGTTTGTCAGCGAAAGAGAAATATCTTTGGCAATCACTATGCGGTTTGGTTGCCGCCATTCTTTTATTTTCCAGTGCCTCGTTGCCACAAGAAACAAATTTAATTGTGCCTGTTTTTAAGGATGTTGTTATTGAATTAGGCCCATTATTTATCCTACTGACCTATTTCGTCATTGTAGGGACAAGTAACGCCGTAAATTTAACAGATGGTTTAGATGGCTTAGCTATCATGCCGACAGTTTTGGTGGCAGGCGCCTTAGGTATTTTTGCTTATGCCTCGGGTAACAGTGTTTTTGCTAATTATTTACATATTCCTTATTTACCTGGTACCGGTGAGTTAATTGTATTTTGTGGCGCCTTGTTAGGTGCAGGTTTGGGTTTCCTTTGGTTTAACACCTATCCTGCTCAAGTATTTATGGGGGATGTGGGTGCGCTGGCTTTAGGTGCTGCTCTCGGTGTTGTTGCTGTCATTGTTCGTCAAGAGATCGTGTTGTTCATTATGGGCGGTGTTTTTGTGATGGAAACTGTGTCGGTCATTTTGCAGGTCGCATCGTTTAAGTTGACAGGGCGACGTATTTTTAGAATGGCGCCCTTGCATCATCATTTTGAGCTTAAAGGTTGGCCGGAACCAAGAGTCATTGTTCGTTTCTGGATTATTACCGTTATTTTGGTACTGATTGGTTTAGCGACATTAAAAGTTAGATAAAACATATTTATTAGGAATGTATTGTTCATGAAAGCAATTATCACAGACAAAAAAGTCGTGGTAGTCGGTCTAGGTAAGACTGGGCTTTCGTGTGTGCGTTATCTTCACGCCCAAGGTAAACAAATTATTGTGATGGATACGCGTAATACACCGCCAGGCTTGGATGAATTGATAGCAGGCTATCCCAATGTTCAGTGCATTCTTGGGCGGTTGGATAAAAATATTTTATGCGCTTCAGATGAAATAATTCTGAGTCCTGGGCTCGCACTTAGTACATCAGAAATTCAAGCTGCGGTTAACAATCAGGTACTTGTTCGTGGTGATATAGATTTATTTGCTGAAGCAGCCAAAGCACCGATTATTGCCATTACCGGGTCGAATGGTAAAAGTACAGTCACCACTTTGCTAGGTGATATGGCTAAAAAAACGGGCTTGAATGTCGGTCTGGGTGGCAATCTGGGTATACCCGCATTAGACCTGTTGGATGGTGCGAAAGACTTGTATGTACTAGAGCTATCGAGTTTTCAATTAGAAACAACGCATACTTTAAATGCTAAAAGTGTCGTGCTCTTGAACCTGTCTGAAGATCACATGGATAGATACCCAAATAAAATGGCCTATCTGCAAGCGAAACAGCGTATTTTCAGAGGGGCGAAAAATATCATTGTGAATGATGATGAGCCGCTTAGCTCGCCTCTCGTCAATAGCTCAATGAAGTTGACCCATTTTGGGCTGCAATCAAATGATCTTGATAAATTCTCTGTTCTGACAAAAGACGGGGAACGTTATTTAGCCAAAGGCTTTGATGCTTTGATATCGGTAAATGAGCTAGCGATTAGAGGTGAACACAATATCAGCAATGCCTTGGCTGCCCTAGCCTTAGGAAGTTCTGTTGGCTTGGCCATGCCTAAGATGCTCGACGCCTTGAAAGAATTTAAAGGCTTATCTCATCGCTGCCAGTTTGTGCGTTCTGTCGCTGGTGTTGAGTATGTCAATGACTCCAAAGGAACAAATCCAGGCTCTGTAGTGACAGCGCTGAATAGTTTGGGTAAAGAAATATCTGGCAAGGTGGTATTAATCGCAGGAGGTGATTCAAAAGAAGCAGATCTTGGTTCTCTTGGTGAGCCTGTTAAGCGCTTTGTGAAGGCCTTGGTATTAATAGGGGTCGATGCTGAAAAATTCAAGTTGCTTTTAGGCAGCATTACTTCTGTATATAAAGAAGACACTATGGCAATGGCTGTTGGTAAAGCACATTCAATAGCAGAATCAGGTGACTTGGTTCTTTTATCTCCGGCCTGCGCTAGCTTCGATATGTTTAACAGTTATGAGCAGCGCGGTGACGTATTTATGGAGGAGGTGATGTCATTATGACGATGAAACCTCAAGTGCCTTTTCAGGGTGTAGACACTCAAATGCTAGTGGTTACCTGTCTTTTACTGGTGACAGGGCTAATTATGATTGCTTCTGCTTCTATTGATATTGCGGAAGCAAGAAGTGGTAATGCATTTCATTATGTGACGCGTCATGGGATTTTCATCGCTTTGGGCCTCATTGCTGCTTTATTTGTATATCAATTGCCACCGATGTGGTGGCAAAAATCAGGTTGGATGGCACTCAGTGCCGCCTTGTTCTTATTAACTTTAGTGCTTATTCCCGGAATCGGTAAAGAGGTAAATGGCAGTATTCGCTGGATTAGTTTTGGCAGTTTAAATCTACAGCCTTCAGAGATTGCTAAATTATTATTAGTTGCCTATTTAGCCGGGTATTTAGTGAGAAGAAGAGGGGAAGTTATCGCATCTTGGTGGGGGTTTGCTAAACCCATGATTGTCTTGTTTATCGTGGCTTTGTTGTTACTCGCTGAACCAGATTTTGGTGCCACCGTTGTTATTGGAAGTGCCTTTTTAGGGATGATTTTTTTAAGTGGCGCAAAAATAGGCCAGTTTATTTTGTTGATTATTGCTTGCCTTATTTCGGTTGTGTTGCTTGTTATATCTCAGCCATACAGGTTAAAACGCTTAACAGGCTACACAGATCCCTGGGCCGATCAGTACGCATCGGGTTATCAGTTAACTCAGTCGCTGATTGCATTTGGTCGTGGTGACATAGCTGGTGTAGGGCTAGGGAATAGTATACAAAAGCAATTTTATTTACCAGAGGCACATACTGACTTTGTATTTGCGATTTTGGCAGAAGAATTTGGTTTAATCGGGACGTTAATAGTTATTGTTCTTTTTGCGTTATTAGTTTATCGGATTTGTAGAACAGGTTTTATGGCAGAAAAAAAAGGTCAATTATTTAATGCTTATTTTACTTATGGCATTGCGATTTTGCTGGGCGTTCAGGCTTTTATCAATATGGGTGTCAATATGGGTTTATTGCCAACTAAAGGTCTAACCCTGCCACTTGTTAGTTATGGTGGAAGTAGTTTGATCGTAAGTTGTATGTGTATTGGTATCGTTGCTCGTATTCAGAAACAAGTTTCCTTGTATGAACCTGACCACGTTGAAACACCAAATGCTAAGCGAACCAATGATAAAATAAATAATTATAGCCAGATTTTGAATACTGATGGTCTTCCGCGAGGTGATTATGCGCGATAAGACTTTTCTAATTATGGCGGGTGGAACCGGTGGGCATGTCTTTCCTGCATTGGCAGTTGCGCATTCTTTAGTGGGGCGCCACGACAAAGTAGCTTGGCTAGGCTCTAAGGGTGGCATGGAAGAAGGGATTGTCAAAAAAGCAAACATTCCATTTTTTGGCATTAAGGTAAAGGGCGTAAGAGGTAAAGGGCGCTTAAGCCAACTATTTGCACCATTTAAAATTATATCTGCTGTGTTTCAGGCCTTCACAGTATTGCGTAAAGTCCAGCCTGATGCTGTTTTGGGTATGGGTGGTTTTGCTTCTGGGCCAGGCGGTTTAGCAGCTCGAATGTTAGGTATTCCTTTGGTTATTCATGAGCAAAATGCTGTTGCCGGGATGACAAACAAAATATTAGCCAAGTTTGCAACCACAGTGATGACTGCTTTTCCTCAGCCCTTTTCAAATAAAGTCGACTGTAAAATGGTGGGTAACCCATTAAGGTCAGATATTGCCCGCCTTTATTACGAGCGGGATATAACTAAAAAAGATCAGTCAGTGAATTTGTTAATTTTGGGTGGAAGTCTTGGAGCGCAAAGCCTCAATGACGTCTTGCCTCAGGCTCTTGGTTTATTAGACGAAAATTTAAGACCATTTATTTGGCATCAAACGGGTAAAAATAAATCTGAAGCTGTTAACCGTGCTTACAGCAAATTTAAGATAGAGGTGAATGTTTCAGAGTTTATTGAGGATATGGCGCAAGCATACAAATGGGCCGATTTTGTTATTTGTCGCGCAGGTGCACTGACAATTTCAGAGTTATGTGTTGCGGGTTTAGGTGCAATTCTTATCCCGTATCCTCATGCAGTTGATGACCATCAAGCAAAAAATGCCAATTTTTTAGTGGAAGGTGGAGCGGCGTGGTTACTCGCTCAGAAAGATCTCACACCCAGTGTGTTGGCAGAAGTATTACAACCCCTTTTAGCTAAGCGAGAACGAATGAATATATTATCGCAAGCGGCATATAAACTAGCTCAAGTAGATGCGACTGAGAGTGTTGCAAATGAATGCAGGAGAGTGACTTATGCCTAGATCTGCAAAGCCAGGAATACAGAAATTAAAGCATGCGGGCAGCATGTTGAGTGATATACCTGAAATGCGACGTATCAGCCAGATTCATTTTATTGGTATCGGTGGCGCAGGTATGTGCGGTATCGCAGAGGTTTTAATTAACCAGGGTTATCGAGTATCCGGTTCAGATTTGCATGAAACAGCTGTCACCAAGCGTTTAGAGCAATTCGGGGCTAAGATTTATTTTTCTCATGAAGCATCAAATGTCAATACTGCTGATGTGGTGGTTGTATCTTCGGCAATTAACGAGCAAAACCCTGAAATAGTTGAGGCAAGAGCGAAGCGTGTTCCCATTGTGCCAAGAGCTGAAATGCTTGCCGAAATTATGCGCTTTCGACATGGGATTGCTATTGCTGGGACGCATGGAAAAACCACCACAACAAGCTTAATTGCATCTGTTTTAGCCGAAGCAGGTCTTGATCCTACTTATGTCATTGGTGGTCGATTAAATCGGGCGGGAACCAATGCTAGTTTAGGGGGCTCTAGGTATATTGTGGCTGAAGCTGATGAGAGTGATGCCTCATTTTTGCACTTAACACCAATGATATCGGTTGTTACGAATATTGAAGCAGATCATATGCATACCTATGGTGGTGACTTCTCGAAGTTGAAACAAACATTCATCGACTTTTTGCACAACCTGCCATTTTACGGTGCAGCGGTTATGTGCGTAGATGATCCGGTTATTCGAGAAATTATTCCTTTCATCTCTAGAGCTGTATTGACCTATGGGGTTAGTGAAGATGCGGATTATCGAGCAATCGATATACAGCAGTCAGGTATGAAAAATCACTTTATCGCTAAAAGGCCGGGGGGGTTAGCTGATCTTGATATCTGCTTAAGCATGCCCGGGCAGCATAATGTTTTGAATGCACTCGCTACGATTGCTGTTGCCAGTGATGAAGGTGTTGATGACGGTGCTATTCAAAGGGCCTTAGAAGAGTTTCAAGGTGTAGGGCGTCGCTTTCAGGTTTATGGCGATTATAGCTTGCCTGGTGATGGAAAAAGTAAGTCAAAACACAGCGTCATGTTAGTGGATGATTATGGACACCACCCAACTGAAGTTGAAGCGACAGTTAAAGCGATTCGAGCCGGTTGGCCAGAAAAACGTTTAGTGATGATATTTCAACCTCATCGTTACAGCAGAACAAATGACTTATACGAAGACTTTGTGAAGGTGTTAGCTGAAGTTGATGTGCTATTGATTATGGATGTTTATGCTGCGGGCGAAAAAGCCATACCAGGTGCAGATAGCCGTGCGCTTTGTCGAAGTATTCGGCAGCGCAGCGCAATGGAACCGATTTTTATTGAATCAGGCACATCACTTGCTGCTGTCACAAACAATATACAAGACGTTCTTGTAAATGTGCTGCAAGACGGTGATTTATTATTAACACAAGGGGCGGGTAATGTCGGACAGATTGCCGTTGCTTTGGCTGAAAGTAACTTAGGGTTTGCTAAGAGATGAAACAAAGTGTTCAGGCGTTGGGTCGAGTTGCTGTACTGATGGGGGGTTGTTCCGCAGAGCGAGAGGTCTCTCTCAAAAGTGGTCAGGCCGTCTTGGACAGCTTGCTTCGCTCTGGTGTGGATGTCATTGGTATTGATTTCAAAGGTGATATCCAAAGTATTATTCAGGCTCTACCACTTGACCGTATATTTTTGGCGCTTCATGGCAGAGGTGGAGAAGACGGAACAATACAAGGCGTACTTGAAGCTTTAGGCATCCCTTATACCGGCAGCGGAGTAATGGGGTCAGCCATTGCCATGGATAAAACACGTACTAAATACTTATGGCAGGGTATGAATTTACCTACACCCAAGTTTAGTTATGTTGAAAGTAAAGACTCCACACTATTGACGCAATTAGTTTCTTTAATCGGCTTCCCTTTAGCGGTTAAACCTTCGCGTGAAGGCTCATCGATTGGCGTTTTCAAAGTGCATAACCAGACGCAATTAGAAAGTGCAGTTGATGTGGCTTTAGAAATGGATGAGCAAGTATTACTAGAGCAATGGATTGAAGGTAGTGAATTTACCATTAGCCTATTGAATGGCTCAGCTATGCCTGTTATCGGTCTGAAGACCGACCATGCGTTTTATGATTATGAAGCTAAGTATGAATCGGATAATACCCAATACTTGTTGCCTAGTGGTTTGAGTCAGTCTGATGAAGAAAGTCTCGGCCATTTGTCAGAAAGGGCGTTTCATGCATTAGGCTGTTCTGGTTGGGGGCGAGTTGATGTGATGAGAGATGCGCGTGGACAGTTCTGGTTGCTTGAGGTGAATACGATTCCTGGCATGACCAGCCATAGTTTGGTTCCTATGGCTGCCAAAGCTCAGGGTATGAGTTTTGATGAGCTGGTTCTTTCAATTTTAGAGCAAGTGAAAGGATAAATAAGTGAGAGCAGAAACAGCATCCAAAATGGTTATTCCTAATGTTGAGGAGCTTGCTCGAAAGCATTTCATGCGCATATTCAAGCGAAGCGTATTAGTTTTGGTGTTGCTATTAACGTTTATTGTACTGATTGGTGAAAGACAAAAATTGGTTTTATTAATTGATCATCCAATAGATAAAATGAGCGTTGCTGGAGAATTTAAATATCAAAGCCCTGAAGGATTAAAGCGTCATATAAGCCATTTTATCGGTCAAGGCTTTTTAAGTGCAGATTTAGAGGATATGAAACGTTATATCGAATCACTCCCTTGGGTGTATCAAGCAACCGTTTCTAGAGTATGGCCAGGTGAAATTAAAGTAAGGGTTGAAGAGCAGGTTGCCGTGAGCTACTGGAATTCTTCAGGATTTATAAATGAAGGCGGTGAATTGTTTGTCCCTAATGAGGTGACTCACAACTTACAACTACCCATGCTTCGCTATGTAAATTCAAGTAATGATGTTGAGCGTTTGGGAATGTACCAGTTGTTTAATTACATTCAAAAAGAGTTATCGGTGTTTGAGCTAAAAGCAACGATCTTAGAGCAAGAGGCTCGGGGTACATGGGAGCTAACGCTTTCGAATGGAATTGGTGTTGTTTTAGGTCATGTTGATCAAAGCGCCGATGGTAGAAAAGCCTTGGACGATAAACTAGAAAGAGTTGGTAAATTACTGAGCAGCAAAAGTGATTTATCACCTGAAAAAATAAATAAATTAGATACGCGGTACCCAAATGGAATCGCGGTGCAATGGATTAGCAATATAGATCCTGATGAATAAAAAACGAATTGTTTAAACGACTAGAAAAGTAACTTAGGAATACCGCAATGGCTGGCTCAGCAGAAAATGAATTAACCGTAGGTTTAGATATTGGTACCTCTAAAATTGTTGCCATTGTTGGCAAGAAAAATACTGAAGGCTTGGTCGAAATAGTGGGTATTGGCTCGCACCCTTCAAGAGGTCTGAAGCGAGGGGTAGTTGTCAATATTGAAACCACGGTAAATGCTATTCAGCGTGCTATTGAAGAAGCTGAACTGATGGCCGGTTGTCAGATTCACTCAGTCTATGCTGGTATAGCAGGTAGTCATATCAGGAGTATGAATTCTCACGGTATTGTGGCGGTTAGAGATAGAGAGGTTGTTCAAGCGGATATAGATCGGGTGATTGATGCGGCTCAGGCTGTTGCCATACCGGCTGACCAAAAAGTTTTGCATATTTTACCGCAAGAATATGTGATTGATAATCAGGAGGGGATCAAAGAGCCTTTAGGGATGTCTGGCGTTAGATTAGAGGCAAAAGTACACCTTGTGACATGCGCCGTAAATGCTGCTCAGAATATAGAGAAGTGTGTTCAAAAGTGTGATTTAGATGTAGATGACATTATTTTGGAGCAGCTAGCCTCAAGTTATGCCGTGTTGACCGAAGATGAAAAAGAATTAGGGGTTTGCATGGTCGATATTGGTGGTGGAACGACCGATATGGCTATTTTTACAGGTGGTGCTATTCGCCATACAGCGGTCATACCGATTGCTGGTGATCAAGTGACGAATGATATTGCGATGGCACTAAGAACGCCAACGCAAAATGCGGAAGAAATCAAAATTAAATACGCATGTGCATTGACTCAATTAGCTGGTGCAGATGAAACAATAAAGGTGCCTAGTGTCGGCGATCGGCCACCAAGAGACTTGTCTAGGCAAGCTTTGGCGGAAGTTGTAGAGCCACGATATGAAGAATTATTTACATTAATTCAGTCTGAATTAAGACGAAGTGGCTTTGAAGATGTTATCGCCGCGGGAATTGTTTTGACGGGGGGGACATCCAAAATGGAAGGTGTTGTCGAATTAGCAGAAGAAATATTTCATATGCCTGTGCGTTTGGCCTCCCCGCAGGGAGTCTCAGGCTTGGCAGATGTAGTCAATAACCCAATGTATGCAACAGGCGTTGGCTTATTAATGTATGGATTAAAGCAAAGAACAACGGATAGTTTGCCTATGATGCGCCCTGGTGGGGGTGACAGTGTTATACAAAAAATAAAAACATGGTTTACCGGTAATTTTTAAGAAAAACGAAAGAAATTAACTTAGCAGCAACTAGCAGATTGAAAATTATAAAATTAGGAGAAGGGTAATGTTTGAGCTTGTTGAAAACGTCTCACAAAACGCAGTCATTAAAGTCGTCGGAGTTGGTGGTGGTGGCGGCAACGCTGTTCGTCATATGCTTGCTGGTGACGTCGAAGGTGTTGACTTTATTTGTGCGAACACAGACTCCCAGGCGCTAAAAGATTTAGAAAACAAAGCGGTTATTCAGTTAGGTAGCACCATTACTAAAGGCTTAGGGGCTGGTGCAAATCCTGAAATAGGTAGGCAGGCGGCTTTAGAAGATAGAGAACGCATTGCGGAAAGTCTCCGTGGCGCAGATATGGTCTTTATTACTGCAGGCATGGGCGGCGGTACAGGTACGGGCGGTGCACCTATTGTTGCAGAAGTCGCGCGTGAATTAGGTATTCTTACCGTTGCCGTCGTCACAAAGCCTTTCCCATTTGAAGGCGGGAAACGTATGAAGATCGCAGATGCAGGTCTAGCAGAGCTTGCAGAAAATGTTGATTCATTAATTACTATTCCAAATGAAAAATTACTGTCAGTGCTTGGTAAAAATACCACCTTGTTAGATGCATTTGGTGCCGCGAACGATGTATTGCAAGGTGCGGTTCAAGGCATTGCTGATTTAATTATTCGTCCAGGCATGATCAACGTCGACTTTGCAGATGTTAAGACAGTGATGTCTGAAATGGGTATGGCGATGATGGGAACAGGTTCCGCTAGTGGTGAAAATCGTGCTAGAGAAGCAGCAGAAGCCGCTATTCGTAGCCCATTGCTAGAAGATGTGAACCTTCAGGGTGCTAGAGGTATCTTAGTTAATATCACAGCAGGCGTAGACCTTAATCTAGGAGAGTTCTCTGAGGTAGGCAGTATTATTGAGGAGTTTGCTTCTGATTCAGCGACAGTCGTCGTAGGAACTGTTATTGATCCTGACATGACCGATGAGCTTAAAGTGACGGTTGTTGCGACAGGCCTTTCAGCGACCATGGAAAAGCCCGTTAAAGTTGTTGATAATACGCCAAAGATGGCTGATGGAACGACTGACTATAACCAGCTGGATAGACCGGCTATTATTCGACGTCGGCCGAATGTTGATCGAGTAGGCAGTGCTGCTCTAGATACAAAACGTTCTGATAGTCAGCCAAGCGTGGATTATTTAGATATCCCTGCTTTTTTGCGTCGACAGGCAGATTAAACACGATAAAGCGTTATATATTAAGCTGTAATTATTACAGCTTGATGAATAAATGGTCTTTATCCTTGGGAAAATGTGCGTAGTCTGTTACTATGCGTTTGTTTTTTGACCAATTTTTTGCCGTTATAAAGGTTGATAGAAATCATATTATGATTAAACAGCGTACTTTAAAGAATACAATTCGCGCCACAGGTGTTGGCTTACATTCAGGTAAAAAGGTTTTACTCACCTTGAAACCTGCTCCAATAGACTCAGGGATTGTGTTTTGTCGCACTGACTTATCCCCAGCGGTAGAAATACCTGCTCGGGCTGAAAATGTTGGTGAAACTTTGTTATCGACAACATTGGTGAAAGATGGTGTAAAAGTCGCCACGGTGGAACATTTATTATCTGCAATGGCTGGTTTAGGTATTGATAATTGCTTAGTCGAGCTTAGTGCTGAAGAATTACCTATTATGGATGGTAGTGCTGGGCCTTTTGTCTTTTTAATACAGTCTGCCGGTATCCAAGAGCAAGAAGCTGCTAAAAAATTCATTCAGATTACCAAAGAAGTGACGATTGAGGAGGATGGAAAGAAAGCGACCTTTGTGCCTTTCAATGGCTTTAAAGTCGGCTTTTCTATTGACTTCGATCACCCTGTATTTCATCAAGGCAGTCAAGATGCAAGCATAGATTTCTCAAGTACTTCATTTGTAAAAGAAGTGAGTCGTGCTCGAACATTTGGTTTTATGCGTGACTTTGAAAGGCTTCAGTCTATGAATCTTGCCCAGGGTGGTAGTTTTGATAATGCCATTGTTGTTGATGACTACAAAGTGCTTAACGAAGATGGTCTTCGTTATGATGATGAATTTGTTAAGCATAAAATTCTTGATGCTATCGGAGATTTATACTTACTAGGCAATAGCTTAATTGGTGAGTTTAAAGGTTATAAGTCAGGTCATGATTTGAATAATAAGCTGCTGCGTAAGCTTATTAAGCAAACCGACGCTTGGGAAGTTAAAACCTTCGAAGATGCAAGTACCGCCCCAATATCTTACATGAAACCAATTTTAGCTGCCTAAAGCAATTGTTTGGCTTGGCTGGCAGCTTAGATGCTAATGTTGATTGGCATGATTTGCTAATTTAGTTAAGATATTTCTTAAATCTTGGTCTTCAGTGTGCTCAGCTTCTTCTAAGAGAATCTGGGCATTTTTTTTGCTGATGCTTCTTTGAGGGGGGGGGAGCTTAGCTTTCTTTTTGTTTGTGTTGATATTTGGTCTGATTTTAATCTGGATTTTGCTTACCTTTTTGGGGGAGATAAGCGTATTTAGATTGCCGATGACTTGGTCTTGTACCAATCGAAACTTTGTCATCAGTTTTGCAGACGTGCAGGTTAATATTAGCGTGTTGTCTTGAAAATTATTGATTTTGAAATGGCCTCTATATAAATCCGGAAGGCATTGATCGAATAAAGTGTCGAAAGAGTGGTGAGTATTCGCTAACTTTAGCAAGCTTGCTATGCTAATAGATTTTTGGCTTAGCCTTTGTAGGCTAATTAAGGGTGCAAGAGGGTGTTTTTTTGGTTGGCGCATAGTTGCTCAATGTTTGCTCATATGAAGTTCTATAGACTTACATTTTGTAATTTAAGTCTATTTTTGTACAAACCACTTATACATATCAAGTGAATTAAAGAAGATTGAATGAATATAATATTTGTTGGAAGAAAGCATGGTAAGTCAAAGACAGTACAGCTTATAAACCGCCAATTGATTTGGCTTGGCGTCTTTGTTTTATTGATTTTAATGGGCCTGTTTTTTTTAGGGTACCAGGCTCGTGTTTTGATTGAAGAAGGAACGGAATTATCCATAGAAAATGAAATTATGGCTAAGTGGGATCAGCAACTGCTTGATCAAGCAAAAGACGTTCGAAAATTAAAGAGATTATCGCAAGAAAAGGTGGATGCCTTGACTTTAAGAATGGGCGATATGCAGGCACGATTAATGCGTTTGGATGCACTTGGGCAGCGTTTGACTGAAGTGGCCAAACTACAGAATGGTGAGTTTGATTTTAGTTTAAGTCCAGCGCTTGGTGGTCCAGCGCCAGTATTACAATCTGATGAGTCTTATGTTTTGCCCGGTTTAATCGAAAGTATTGAAGAAATAGAAAATAAGATTATTAATAGTGAGCAGCAATTGGAAGTGATCGATGCTTTGTTTGTTAGCCGAAGTACCCAGGATGAACTATTCATAGCAGGCCGGCCTATAAAGTGGGGCTGGATGTCATCGGCTTATGGTTTTCGAACAGACCCTTTTTCCGGAAAGCGTGCCTGGCATGCCGGCGTTGATTTTGCAGGTAAAGAAGATAGTGACATTGTGGCAGTTGCATCAGGTGTTGTGACGTGGTCTGGAAAAAGGTATGGCTATGGTAATCTCGTAGAGGTTCATCATGGTGATGGCTACACAACACGTTATGCGCACTGTAAAAATTTATTGGCGGCTGTGGGTGATGTTGTAGAAAAAGGTCAGATTCTCGCGACAATGGGGAGTACTGGGCGATCTACTGGGCCACATGTGCACTATGAAGTCAGGAGGCAGGGTAAAGCTGTCAACCCTAAAAAATACATTTATCGTGCAAATTAGACTTGTCTAACAATTTTAAGGGTAAGTTTTTCTTTAAGTCTTACTTGGGATTGTAAAAATAGATTCTAATGCCACTAATACACTTTGAGCCTGCAGCTTAATAGCTGTAGACTGTCATTTTTTAAATTCGAGAAAGCAGTTAATTTTTGGTAGTAGCCCAGTAGTAAATATGACTCTGTGCTTATTCAAAAGATGGCATAGCCTTCCTGCCTTGTTCTCATTCAACATCAGATAAATAAATAGAAGATTACTATGTTTTCATCAACGTTTACCAAGCTCTTTGGAAGTAAAAACAAGCGTGAATTAAAACGCATGAGAAAAGGCGTTACTAAAATTAACGCTTTTGAAGAAATTTTGTCCACTTTATCAGATGAATCATTGCAAGAAAAAACGAAAGAGTTCAAAGCAAAACTGGCCGACGGTACAAGCCTGGATCAATTGCTTCCTGAAGCCTTTGCCGTTGCCAGAGAGGCGGGTAAGCGTGTCATGTCTATGCGGCACTTTGATGTGCAAATGATTGGTGGTATGGCTTTGCATGAAGGACGTATTGCGGAAATGCGTACAGGTGAAGGTAAAACACTGGTTGGAACGCTCGCGGTTTATCTTAATGCGCTAGAAGGCAAAGGTGTTCATGTCGTCACAGTAAATGACTACTTAGCGAAACGTGATGCGAAGTGGATGGAGCCACTGTATAATTTTTTAGGATTGAGTGTTGGGGTTGTCTATAGCGGCCAAAGTCCGGAAGAAAAGAAGCAGGCATACTTATCAGATATTACCTATGGTACTAATAACGAATTTGGTTTCGATTATCTTCGCGATAACATGGCGTTCAATGTCGAAGGTAAGAGTCAGCGTGGTTTAAACTTTGCTATTGTCGATGAGGTCGACTCGATACTGATTGATGAGGCGCGTACACCTCTTGTTATTTCTGGTGCGGTTCAAGATAGCTCACAAACTTACAAGCAAATGAATGCTCTGGTTAAAAAGCTAGATCAAGCCGAAGTGGGTGAGGATGGAAAGCCTATTGGTGATGGTGACTTCACGATAGATGAAAAAACCAAAGGCGTTGACCTGACTGAAGAAGGCCATACAAAGTTCGAAGATGTTTTGGTGTCTGAAGGCATGCTGAAAGAAGGTGATAGCTTATATGCACCTGCCAATCTAAGCCTTGTTCATCATTTATACGCTGCGCTCAGAGCACACTATTTGTATGCTCGCGATGTTGATTATATTGTTCAGGATAAGCAGATCGTTATTATTGACGAGCATACCGGTAGAACCATGGCTGGCCGTCGCTGGGGTGAAGGCTTGCATCAAGCAATTGAAGCGAAAGAAGGTGTTGCAATACAGGCTGAAAGCCAAACTCTGGCCTCTACGACCTTCCAGAACTATTTCAGAATTTACAATAAACTGGCAGGCATGACAGGTACTGCAGATACCGAAGCGTTCGAGTTCCAGCAAATTTACGCTTTGGATGTTGTTGTTATACCAACCAATCAAAATGTACAACGTATAGATTATAACGATCTCATCTTTTTAACTCAGGAAGAAAAGTATCAAGCAGTGATCGATGAAATTAAAGAGGTTGTTCTTGAGAAAAGACCCGTTTTGGTGGGTACAGCGTCTATTGAAACATCTGAGTTGTTGTCGGGTTTATTAAAGAAAAATAATATTAAACATAGTGTTTTGAATGCTAAGCAGCATGCTCAAGAAGCAGAAATTATTGCTCAGGCAGGTATGCCAGGTACCGTGACTATCGCGACAAATATGGCGGGCCGAGGTACAGATATTGTTTTAGGTGGTAACTGGGAATCTGAAATTAAAGCATTAAAAGACCCCAAGCCAGAGCAAATAGAAAAAATAAAAGCTGACTGGAAAGTACGCAATCAAGCAGTATTGAGTGCTGGTGGTTTGCATATTCTAGGTACAGAACGACACGAGTCTCGTCGAATTGATAACCAGCTTAGAGGTCGGTCTGGTCGTCAAGGTGACCCGGGTAGTACGCGCTTCTATTTGTCGTTAGAAGACAGTTTGATGCGTCTTTTTGCCTCTGATCGTGTGCGTAATATTATGCAAGCACTCGGCATGAATAAAGGTGAAGCGATTGAACATAAGATGGTTAGCAATGCGATAGAAAAAGCACAGCGAAAAGTTGAAGGGCGTAACTTCGATATTCGTAAATCTCTCCTGGAGTACGATGACGTAGCAAATGATCAGCGATCGGTTATTTATGATCAGCGTAATACCGTGATGGAATCAGATGATATTTCTGACATAGTCGCAGCAATTCGTGATGAAGTTGTGAATAGTTCTATCAGTCGTTATATTCCGCCTCAAAGCATAGAAGAGCAGTGGGATATTCCAGGTCTGGAGAAACATATTGAAGCTGAATTTGCCGCTCAGTTGCCTATTCAGGCTTGGTTGGATGGTGATGATGGTTTGCACGAAGAATTACTACGAAAGAAAATTCTAGAGACCGTTGTCGCTAACTATGCTGAGAAAGAAATATCAGCGGGTGCGCAATCTATGCGAGCATTTGAAAAACAAGTTTTTTTACATATTTTAGATACCCTGTGGAAAGAGCACTTAGCATCAATGGATCATTTGCGCCAAGGCATTCATTTGCGAAGCTATGCTCAGAAAAACCCCAAGCAAGAATATAAACGGGAGGCATTTGCATTATTTGAATCGCTACTGGATAACCTAAAACATGACGTTGTTCGTGTAACCAGTCACGTCAGGATACAAACACCTGAAGAGCTTGCAGCAATTGAGCAGCAGAGAAAAGAGGAGTTAGAGAGACAATTAGGTTCAGCGAAGACTATTCACGAAGATGCAAATAGCAGCAGTAGTGCAGATGAGCAACAAAATACTCAGCAACGACAAGCACCGGTCACACGAGAAGGTAGAAAGGTGGGTCGTAACGAGCCATGTCCATGTGGCTCCGGCAAAAAGTACAAGCAGTGTCACGGTGCAGTGAGTTAAGAGGAAAGTATGGCAGTCGGTCCAGATTTTTTACCTGAATTTCCAAGCATTGACGGTATACGTATTGCGGTGGTTGAGGCAGGTATCAAAAAGCCAAATCGAAAAGACTTAGTCTTGATCGAGTTGGCTGCAGGTAGTGTTTGTTCGGGGGTATTTACTCAGAATGCATTTTGTGCAGCGCCTGTGATTTTATCCAAGTCACACTTGGCAAAAGCTGGTTTTGCAGAAAATACACCGGCCTATTTGCTGATTAATACCGGCAATGCCAATGCTGGAACAGGCTCTTCTGGTATGAATGATGCGCTTGAATCTTGCTGTGTGCTTGCTAATGAACTAGGTGTGCAGGCTGATCAGGTGCTACCATTTTCAACGGGTGTGATTGGTGAAAAGCTACCTCTTGAAAAAATGGCAGCGGCTATGCCAAAGCTTTCTAGTGCATTGTTGGGCGATGCTTGGGGTGATGCTGCGAGCGGCATCATGACCACGGATACGCGGCCTAAAGGCTCCACTCGCCAAATTATTTATGGCGGACATAGCATTAAGATTAATGGCATTAGTAAAGGTGCCGGCATGATAAAGCCAAATATGGCAACGATGCTGTGTTTTATTGGTACCGATGCGACACTTTCACAAAATCTTGTTGATGGTTTAGTCAAGGAGTTGGCTGAGCAATCATTTAATAGAATCACCATCGATGGTGATACCTCGACCAATGATGCTTGTATGTTATTCGCTTCAGGTCAATCCAGCGCCCTAGAAATTGACCCGGCACATCCCGACTACCCTGTTTTTAAGCAAGCTTTATCTGAAGTGTTTATTGAGTTGGCGCACGCCATCGTTAAAGATGGTGAAGGGGCGACTAAATTTGTCAGTGTTGAAATCCAAGGAGCTTCATCAAAAGAGGAAGCATTAGAGGTCGCTTATACCATTGCTCATTCACCGCTGATAAAAACGGCCTTGTTTGCAAGTGATCCAAATTGGGGAAGAATTCTGGCAGCGTTAGGTCGTGCAAATATTGAAAACCTTGCGCTTGATAAAGTTGATATTTACTTAGGTGATGTGTGTATTGTGGAAGCCGGTGGTAAATGTGAGCATTATGTCGAGGAGTGTGGGCAGAGCGTGATGAATCAGGATGAAATTACGATCAGTGTGCGCCTTAATAGAGGCGATATTACTGAAACTGTTTGGACCTGTGACTTCTCACATGAATACATTAGCATCAATGCAGAATATCGAACCTAAAGCCGAAAATACTACTAAAGTGGTACATGTTTGTGTGGCTGTTATTGAGCGATGGAATGCGGCTACAGATAAAAAGGAAGTGCTTATTGCCAAACGGCCAAAGCATGTTCATCAAGGTGGTTTATGGGAGTTTCCTGGGGGCAAGGTAGAGAAAGGTGAAGCTGTCTTGAATGCTCTGGATAGAGAGCTTTTTGAAGAACTTGATATACAGATCAAGCCTTTAGCCGGTCATGAGAATAAGTGTCAGTCTAATTATCAGCTCATTCAAATAAAGCATGCTTACCCCGATAAAGTTGTATTTCTAGATGTTTGGTGTATTCAATATTTTTCAGGAACACCAATTGGAAAAGAGGGCCAAGAAGTTCGTTGGGTCGATTCTCTAGCCCTATATCAATATGCTTTTCCTGATGCTAATCAGTCTATTATCTCAGCATGCCTCTTACCAAATAGGTATTTCATCACACCGGCATATACTTCAATATTGGACGCTGAAAAAAGCTTGGATTCTGCTCTTTCCAAGCAGGCAGAGCTCATTTATCTACGTCAACCCCAGTTAGGTCAAATATCTTACGCCTCATGGGTTGAGGCGTTATTGCTCAGAAAACCAGAGTTGTCTGCTAAGCTCGTCTACCAATTTGCTGAAACTTTAGATGAATATCCGGGTGCAGGGGTTCATTTGTCGCAGAGCCGTTCGCTAAGTTTGAAAACAAGGCCTGTTAGCAAAAAATTCTGGTTTGCCATGTCATGTCATAATCAGTCTGAGATCGAGCGAGCTGTAGAACAAGGCGCTGATTTTATTACCTTGTCGCCAGTGTTGCCGACTTTGAGTCATCCTGATCACGCAGATATGGGGTGGGAAGAATTTAAATACTTGGTCTTGAATGCTGAAGTGCCTGTTTATGGCTTGGGTGGTTTATCTTTTAACGATGAATCCAGCTTAATAGCAACGGGTGCTCAAGGTATGGCTGGTATTAGTTTTTGGCAAACTTAAATTGAGACGTCTTGCTTCATTTTAATTAAAAAAGGTACATATTAAATGTCTGATGACTTGACGCATATTAATCAACATGGCGAAGCCCATATGGTCGATGTGGGTTCTAAAGAGATAACGCAGCGTACAGCGGTTGCTGAAGGTAAAGTTTTTATGAAAATGGATACTTTGGCTATGATTGTTGAAGGTCGTCACAAAAAAGGTGATGTTTTTGCTACCTGTCGAATTGCAGGTATTATGGCCGCAAAGCGTTGTTCTGATTTAATTCCCTTATGTCATAGTTTGAACTTGAGTTCGGTCTCTATCGATATAGAGCCTCAGAAAGCAACTAATGATCCCGCTTATGTTAAAATTATTAGTACCTGTAAGTTAGATGCGAAAACCGGTGTTGAAATGGAAGCTCTAACGGCTGTTAGTGTCGCTTGTCTAACGCTCTATGATATGTGTAAAGCTGTTGATAAGGGAATGGAAATTAGCCAAGTGCGCTTGATGGAGAAAACCGGTGGAAGAAGTGGTCACTATTCCTATAAATCATCGGAATAACTAGAGATTGTTGTTATGAGCACAAAAGAAGCACCGCTGATAGATAAGTTTGGGCGACAGGTGAATTATGTTCGGATTTCGGTGACAGATCGATGCGATTTTCGCTGTGTATACTGTATGGATGAGGAAATGACATTTGTACCGCGATCAGATGTCCTTTCCTTAGAAGAAATTCAATTATTGTCTGAGGTGTTTGTTGATCTAGGTGTTTCAAAAATTCGACTGACTGGCGGAGAACCTCTTGTCAGATCGAATGTTTTATCTCTATGCCAGTCATTGGGACGCTTGGAGGGCTTGAATGAACTGGTCATGACAACCAACGGCTCTCAATTGCTTAAATATGCAAAGGATCTAAAGGAGGCGGGTGTTCGTCGGCTTAATATCAGCTTGGATACCTTAGATCCCGATAAATTTAAAGAGCTCACGCGAACAGGAAATTTAGCCTCAGTGATGGCAGGTATTGATTCGGCGCTTCAGCAGGGTTTCGACAGAATAAAACTGAATGCTGTTATTTTGAAAGGCCGTAATGATCAACAAGTTTTGCCTCTAATCGAATATGCAATCTCTAAAGGTCTTGATATTAGTTTTATTGAAGAAATGCCGCTGGGTGCGATTAGTGAGCATAATCGTGAAGAGACATTTTGTTCCAATGATGAAGTGTTTGGTCGTATTGAAAAGAATTATGCATTACGCGCCTTGGATATCAAACCTATCACCTCAGGCCCGTCGGATTCATATCAGGTGGTGGGCACTAAAACCCGTATTGGTTTTATATCTCCGCATTCGCATAATTTTTGTGGTGAGTGTAATAGGGTGCGCGTGACAGCAGAAGGAAGGCTTTTGTTGTGTTTAGGTAATGAGCATTCTGTTGATTTGCGTGCGGTGATGCGTTCAAACCCAAGAGATAAAGAGCTTTTAAAGCAGGTCATTATCAATGCGATGGATTTGAAGCCTCAACAACATGAATTTGACCACTCAAACGAACCCGACATTATTCGTTTTATGAATATGACGGGAGGGTGATTTTTAATTCAGTAGGTTCATCCGGGTATATGAGTATTTCCTTGTTTATTCAGTATTCGAAATGATTTTTTGTGCTTCACCAAGATAAATGAAACCGGCTATTTTTGGAATGCGGTGTTGATAAAATCGATCTATAGAGTTGATGTTAAAATTAGCGTCAGAGATTAATTGGTCAATAGTTCTGTTTAGGTGGCAGCCTCCGGCCATTTTTTTCCACCCGGGCGTGATTTTATTTTGCCACTTTGCAATATTTATATCGCTGCTAAGGCCGTGCTCTGCAAAAAGTAACTTCCCGTCTTGCTTTAATACGCGATGCATTTCTTTGAGTGCTTTCGTGGTATCACCGATTGTGCATAGACAAAATGTTAATAAAATAGTGTCTACCGAGTCATCTTCAAGGGGGATTGTTTCGCTAGGTAAATCTAACCATTTAACATCAAGCGTTGATTTCTCAATATTGTTGCTTGCTTTTTTTCTCATGCCTGTCGATGGCTCCAAGCCCCAAATAAATTCAACTTTATCGGTGTCATAGTAGGGCAAGTTGAGTCCTGAACCCATGCCAATTTCTAATACCTTTCCTTCACAGAGAGGTACGATTTTCTTTCTTATGTGGCGAATAGGGGGTAAGCCGCAGGCGCAATTGATTACATGAGGTAGTATCTGTTGTTCGTAAAATGACATTGTCAGGCTCTTATGGTTTTTAATGCTTGTGGGGGTGAGTAAAAGGCTTAAATCATGTGTCTTAATTTAAGTAAATGTATGTTGATTCGTTTGGCTAGAAAAAAATGTGATACAATTCGCGTCCTCTATTATTCATCGGTGATTTTGTGATGACTTTATTGACGCATTTGAGAGATTAATTAGTGAAAGTCCGCTTTGTTGAAACATGCCGCTTACCCACCCCTTTTGCTGTCTTTGATATGCATGGTTTTGAAGAGGTTGAATCCGGTCAAGAGCATGTTGTTCTGACTTTGGGTGACGTTTCCGATGGGCGGCCTGTATTGGCGCGAACCCATTCTGAATGCTTAACGGGTGATGCCTTATTTAGTATGCGTTGCGACTGTGGTTATCAATTAGAGCAAGCACTTCAAAGTATCGCCCTAGAAAGACGAGGGGCTTTATTGTATTTGCGTCAAGAGGGTCGTGGAATTGGTCTGCTGAATAAGATACGCGCATATCAGCTACAGGATCAAGGCGCAGATACCGTTGAAGCTAATCAGCAGTTAGGTTTCGAAGCCGATATGAGAGATTACTCTATTTGCTACGATATGCTGGCTCATTTGGGTATTACCTCATTGAAGCTAATGACGAATAACCCGAGGAAAGTCAATGCGCTTGAAGCTGGTGGCTTGGAGATTGTAGAAAGGGTGCCCATACAAGTAGGGCGTAATCCTCACAATGATTCTTATTTAAGTACTAAGGCGGCGAAGTTAGGGCATTGGCTGCAAACTCATCAAGACGACATATTACCCAAATAGCGGCTTTTAGCTGTTGCTTGTCATACCTGCTGCTTCAGTTTGTCTCTAATGCTGCTTTCAATTCCTCGGCTGCTCAGGCCGCACTGCTCTAATAACAAGGCGTGCTTTCCGTGAGGCAGAAAAGCGTCTGGCAGGCCAAGGTTCAATACAGGTATTTTGATGCCAGAACTGTTTAAATATTCCGCTACCCCGCTTCCTGCGCCACCTGAAATGACATTTTCTTCCAAGGTAACAAGTAAGTCGTGAGAATAGCTTAGCTCGTCGATAATGTCTGTGTCTAAAGGCTTTATAAATCGCATATCCACGAGTGTTGCATCGAGGTTTCTCGCTGCTGTTTTTGCAGGCTCAAGCAATGAGCCAAATGATAGAATAGCGACTTGCTTGCCTGATATTACGATGTTCGACTTGCCAATCTCAAGTAAACTCATGGCGTTATCGATGGTCGCGCCGGGGCCTGTTCCCCTAGGATATCTGACGCAAGCTGGGCCAGCATGCTCGTAACCAGTATAAAGCATTTGTCTAAGTTCATTCTCGTCAGACGGTGCCATCACAACTAAATTAGGGATGCACCTTAGGAAAGATAGATCAAAACTACCGGCGTGTGTTGCTCCGTCTTCACCGACTAACCCCGCTCTATCAATAGCAAACAGGATATCTAGGTTTTGAATGGCGACATCGTGAATAAGTTGGTCATAAGCTCGTTGAAGAAATGTCGAATAGATAGCGACAACAGGTTTGATGCCTTCACAGGCCATGCCGGCAGCGAGTGTGACAGCATGTTGTTCTGCAATCGCCACATCAAAATATCGCTCAGAAAAACGCTCCGAAAACTTTACCAAGTCAGAGCCTTCACACATAGCAGGTGTGATTCCGACAAGCTTTTTATCTTGCTCAGCCATATCACAAAGCCATTGACCAAAGATGTTGGCGTATTTTGGTCCACTTGGTTTTTTTTTGGCGGGAGCAGGAGTGATGGCAATATTAGCTTCAATTTTATTGATGGCGTGGTAGCCGATAGGGTCTAGTTCTGCTGGAGCAAAGCCTTTACCTTTTTTGGTGATTACATGCAGAAACTGAGGGCCTTTCAGTTCTTTCATGTTTTCCAGCGTACGTAGTAATGTCGGTAAGTCATGGCCGTCAATGGGGCCGATATAGTTAAAACCTAGCTCTTCAAATAAAGTGCCAGGAGCCATTAAGCCTTTGACATGTTCTTCAGTCTTACGCGCAAACTCCATTAATCCAGGGGTATTGCTGAGTACTTTTTTGCTGCCATCACGCACATTGTTATATGTTTTGCCCGATAAAATTCGTGCAAGGTGATTTTTTAAACCACCGACATTGTTAGAGATAGACATATCATTATCATTTAAGATAACAAGCATGTCGGGAGCAATATCGCCGGCATGGCTCAAAGCTTCAAAGGCCATACCTGCTGTTAAGGCGCCGTCCCCAATAACGGCAATAGACTTTCTATCGCTACCTTGGAGCTTTGCTCCTAATGCCATTCCCAAAGCGGCACTGATAGAGGTGCTGGAGTGGCCGACTCCGAAAGTATCAAATTGGCTTTCATCACGAGAAGGAAAGGCTGCGGGGCCATCTTGCTGGCGGATCTTCAGTATGGCCTCTCTTCTTCCTGTTAAAATTTTATGGGGATAAGCTTGGTGACCGACATCCCAGACGATTCTGTCATCAGGCGTGTTAAATATGTAATGTAAGGCGACGGTTAACTCTATTACACCTAAACCCGCACCAAAATGCCCCCCGGATTGACCAACGCTATAAAGCAGATAAGCTCTCAATTCATAACTAAGCTGGCTGAGTTGTTCTTCTGAAAGCAAGCGTAGTTGAAAGGGATCGTTGACCTTGTCCAATAGTGGCGTGGAGGGTCGTTGGGTTGGGATTTCTTGAAATATAGGTTTCGTCGTATGCATCAGAATTAAAGCAGGTGCCAAAAAAGAAAAGATTATAACAGAAACTATTTAAAAAAAGTCGCCTTGTTTTAGCGAGCGCGCTCGACGATAAAATAACTAATTTGAGCGAGCGGCTTGGTATTGAAACGAGTCAGTTGTTCTAAAGAATCCAGAGCATTATTATGTAAATCGTAAAGTTTTTTCTTAGCACCCTCAAGGCCAATAATGGATGGGTACGTCGGCTTGTTTAATGCTTCGTCAGCCCCTTGTGTTTTACCTAGGGTTTTAGTGTCGCTAATGACATCAAGAATATCGTCTTGAACTTGGAATGCTAGGCCGATTGATTGAGCATAACGTTTGAATAAGTGTAGCTCTGAAGTATCTATCGCTTGTTTGCAGGTTAATGCCCCTAAGGTGACGCTCGCTTCTATGAGCATGCCTGTTTTATGGCGATGCATGGTTTCGAGTGCGGCTAGGTCAATGTTTTTCCCCATAGAATTAACGTCTAGGTCTTGTCCATAAACCATACCTCTTGCTCCGCTGGCTTTGGCAAGTGTTTGAATCATCATGACTTTTTGCTCTGAAGTATAAGTATCTTCGCTTGCAATAATTTCAAAAGCCATGGCTTGCAGGGCATCTCCTGCAAGAATTGCGGTCGCTTCGTTGAAGGCAATATGGCAAGTCGGGTGCCCTCTACGAAGCTCATCATCATCCATTGCTGGCAGATCATCATGGATCAGGGAATAAGCATGAATAAGCTCAATAGCCGATGCACAGGCTAAGGCAGATTGAGGTTGATTACCAACGCAGTATGCCGTTGTGAGTGCCAAAATGGGTCTAATGCGCTTGCCGCCGAGCAATGTGCTGTATTTAATCGCGTCTGATAATACTCCATTCGAGCTAGAGAATTTTCTAATATATTGTTTAAGTGCCTGGTCAATTAATGCCAGATAGTCCGGGAAAAAGTCGGGAGAATGAGGTGTCATAAAATATATTCAAACAGTGAAAAATTAGTTATTGGAGTCGTTATCGAACTCGTTCAGTTCATAACTGTCTTCTTTTGGGGTGAGCTTAGCAACCCTTTGTTCTGCTTGTTTCAAGGTGTTTTGACACTGCCTGGTTAACTGAACACCGTGCTCAAATGCACCCAGTGACTGCTCTAGGCTAAGCTGTCCTTGCTCCATTTTGTTAACAATTTCTTCAAGTTGTTTGAGAGACTCTTCAAAGTCTATGATCACATCTGTAGAGGGCATAAATTTCTCGCAAAAAAATAACTAAAAACAGGAACTTTCTATAAATCGGGCTACACTAATGTGTAATAAAATAACATTCAAACACTAAGGTGTGTATGCCTAATATTTGTTAGCCTTCCAAAATTGTATTAAATGCAGTCTTTTAAAATGCCTCAAAGTATAGCGCCAGACTAGGTTATCTTGAAAGGTTTTGTAGAAGATTGTTCATATAATTTTAAACGGCGTGTTGTTTGAGTGTTTTAAAAATTAACACCTGATATGGCTTGTCTTGCTTTAGGTCGCGTTCAATATGATTTTGTTTCTTAGGAGTAATCAGTGGATTTAGCAACCCTCATTGGTTTGATTGGTGGTTTTGCTGTTATCGCTTTCGCTATGATTTTGGGCGGCGGTATTGGAATGTTTGTCGATGTCCCATCGATTCTTATTGTTTTTGTAGGCTCTTTCATTGTTTTAATGATGAAATTTAATTTGGGGCAGTTTTTAGGTGCAGGTAAAACGGCTGCTAAAGCCTTCATGTTTAAGCTTGATTCACCAGAAGATCTTATCACGCTTGTTGTTGAACTTGCAGATGCTGCACGTAAAGGTGGTTTACTCTCTTTGGAAGGTAAAGAAATTAGTAATGACTTCTTAGCGCGTGGGATTGGCTTATTAATTGATGGTCATGATGAGGATGTTGTCAAAAATGTATTGACCCGAGATAAAAATATGGCGGTCGAGCGACATAAAATTGGTTCAAGTGTCTGGAGCTCGCTTGGTGACTTGGGGCCTGCAATGGGAATGATTGGTACCCTTATTGGCTTGGTTGCCATGCTTTCCAATATGGATGATCCAAAATCAATCGGCCCTGCGATGGCGGTTGCACTATTAACAACCTTATATGGGGCTATGTTGGCAAACATGGTTGCTATTCCGTTCTCGGATAAACTTAAACTGAGAATGGCAGAAGAAGAATTGATTAAGACGATGTCTATTGATGCCGTGTTGGCTATTCAGGCTGGGCAAAACCCTCGAGTGATAGAGAGTATGTTGCGTGCGTACTTGGCAGAAGGTAAGCGAGAGAAGCCAGAAGAGTAGGCTGTTTTCGATTAATCAATTTGAATACTTGAAGGTTAAGTTTTAATTATGAGTGATGAAGAACAAAAAGACTGCGATTGCGTCCCCGGCTTACCCGCATGGATGGGGACATTTGCAGATCTAATGTCACTATTGATGTGCTTTTTTGTTCTATTGTTATCTTTTGCTGAAATGGATGTCTTGAAGTTTAAGCGCTTGGCAGGCTCCATGCGTGAAGCATTTGGTGTGCAAAATCAAGTCGATGTTACATCTGTCCCCAAAGGTACCAGTATTATTGCCCAAGAGTTCTCTCCAGGAAAACCCGACCCATCCCCGTTGCAAATGGTAATGCAGCATACGGTTGATGCCGATAAAGAAACCCTTGAGGTGCTCTGTGATGCCGCTATAGAAGAAGCTGTCGCAGAAGCATGTGATGAAGGTACAGAGCAGGCGCAGGATAAGAAAGAACAAATTTCAGAGTTTGTAGCTCAGCAACTGATGGAAATGGAAAAAGACGTAGAAACAAAAGCTGAAGAAATAGCCGAAAAGCTCCAAACAGAAATAGCCAAGGATATGGTTGAGTTGGAAACGAAAGGTCGGCGAATCGTCATACGAATTCAGGAAAAAGGTGCTTTTTCCTCAGGCTCGGCAACGCTTCAAAATGAGTTTATACCGGTTCTTGATAAGCTGATTACTATTTTAAGTGCTATCGAAGGGCAAATTTCTGTAGAAGGTCATTCAGATGATGTGCCCATTCAAACAGTTATGTTCCCCTCTAATTGGGATTTATCGGTTGCGCGCGCGCTAGAGGTTGCACATGGATTGTTTGACGATGGCTTTATTAAACAAGGGCGGTTTGTCATCACGGGTTTTGCTGATACACGACCTTTAGTGCCTAATGATACGCCAGAAAATCGTCGAAAGAATCGACGTGTTGAAATTATTCTTCAAGAGAAAACCGATCAGCAGGTTAAAGAAAAACTTAGAGAAGAAAGTAAAAAAATAGATGAAAATACCCAAACAATAGATAACTTATTTGATCTCGATCCTGATGAAATATTTTGAGGAAGTGTAAGCTTATGGCAGAGACTATGATGAAATCGACACAAGAACGCCGTAGATATTTTCGAGTCACGGACTTGGTTGGTTTACGTTATCAATTTTTATCGCAGGATGAGCAATCCTTAGCGATTCAAGCAAAGCCTAGCTCTCGCAATGATTTATTGAAGCTGATCGATAACGAAGTGTTGGCTAACTTAGCCTTGATTCAGAGCCATCAGCCTGAGGTTCATCGCCTCTTGGATCTTTTAAATCAAAAAATTAATCTCGCATTAGGTAACGAAAATACTGAAGAAGATGAGCTGGATGGAAACAGTAATATTTGTAGTGTGAATTTAAGTGCCTGCGGTTTAGCCTTTCCTGCCAAACAGGCCGCCACCTTGAATCAGTATATTTCTTTAGAGTTGACGCTTTACCCTAATAATATTCGGCTAACACTATTGGCTGCAGCTATCTCGTGTGATCGTTACGAAGATGAAAGTGAGAAAAATAAATATATTATTCGCGCTGATTTTGTCGATATTAGTGATGCCAACCAAGAAGTGTTAGTTCAGCATGTTATCAAGAGGCAGGCTCTGCAGCTTAAGCAGCAAAGAGGTGAGGACTAATCTTGCAAACGGTTTTAATAAAGTTGTTTGCTTAATTCTCTGGTTTGCCGCCCCTTGGGAGAAAAATGCCGCTCTTTAAAGTAGGCGGCTTGCTTTTCATTATCGCCCTCTATAATAACGATGCTTGAGGTGCGTGTGCCATAATTTGGACTAATGATAAACGCAGCTGAGAGCATTCTTTCCATATCTATTCCTACGCCAGTATTGGGTAAATCTGTATCTTTAGCTAATGTCTTGTCTTTTAACGAAGCTAAAAGTGCGTTTGCCACGTCTTCATTTGTTTTATGCTTGTCTAATTTTGTTAAAGCATTTTTAGCCTGTTTCACCTTTGGCCAAGGGCTGTCTAATTTTGCATTGCTCAATCCGTATAAGCCCGAAGTTAGTGTGAAGATTTCAGGCATTTGGTCTTTTTGGTAGTGACAATAGACCAGGGCTTGGCCGTCAAAAAATAAACCATTGAACCCCGCATATTGTTCGAAATTTATCTGTTTTGCATAATCGATAGCGGATTGGCCGGATGTTAGAAAGTTTTGAGTGATTTCTCCGCGCGAATATTGATATAGCGTGGTATCAGCACTTCGGAAATTTGTGAGGGCGGCCAATTTAAATGTTTTACTTTCTTCTGTTTTAGCTAGACCTAGCCAAGTACCCTTTTGCTCTAAGTCTCGACCGGCAAAAATAGCAGGTTGATCTTCCCAGAAATGCGCATCAAGGCTGGGGCGCTGGTGAAACTCATCTCGGTTAGCGGCTAGTGTCAAGGGTTGTTGGCTATCCGGCTGCCAATTGAAAATGATGAGACACATCTAACAAACCTCTTAAGCATTAGAGTAAAATTTGCGTTATCATAACACGCTTTATTTTAGGCTTCTGGCATCGTTATGATTATTGCAAGCTACCTTATTGCTGGAATCTTTGCGGGTATTACCGCTGGCCTATTTGGTGTGGGTGGGGGCTTGGTTATTGTTCCTATTCTGGTCTTTATTTTTCATTGGCAAGGCGTTTCACCAGAGGTATTAACCCATTTAGCGATAGGCACATCCTTAGCCACGATTGTATTTACCTCTGCTAGCTCTGTTATTAAACACAACCAAAAGGGCGGTGTGCTCTGGTCTGTTTTTCAACCCATGAGTCTTGGTATTATGCTGGGGGCTTTTTTAGGCGTATCGACCATGGTTCAGTTGGACGGTGAATTGCTTAAAAAGTTATTCGGTATTTTTGCGATAGCCGTATCGATCAAAATGATGTTTAAAATCAATGTTGACGCTAGAAAGCCGCTGCCATCGAAGCCCGTATTTGTGTGTGCCGGTTTTGTTATCGCATGGGTGTCATCTATTTTTGGTATTGGTGGGGGGACCTTAACGGTGCCTTTTTTAAGTCGCTTCCGAATAGAGATGAAACACGTTGTCGGTACTTCAGCTGCATGTGGTTTGCCCATCGCTATATTTGCAACCATGAGCAATATGTTTATTGGGGCGGGTGTTGCCGATCGGCCAGACTGGAGTTTAGGCTTCGTTTACTTGCCGGCGCTTTTGGGTATTGCGATCACCTCTATTTACTTTGCAAGAGTGGGGGCCAATTTGGCGCATTATTTACCTGGACCTTTATTAAGTAAGTTGTTTTCGGCTTTCTTAATGGTAGTGGGTGTTAAATTTCTGATTTAAATTTAAACTTTTTAGGAGTAACTTCATGTCATTGGCTTATCCCAATATTGATCCCATAGCCTTGGATTTAGGGCCGCTGCAAATACACTGGTATGGTCTGATGTACTTGTTTGGTTTTCTTGCTGCCTATTTGTTAGGTCAAAAACGAGCCCAACGTGCAGACTCGCCTATTACCAAAGAGCAAGTCGGTGACATGATATATTATGGCGCTTTGGGGGTTATTATTGGTGGCCGTTTAGGCTATGTGTTTTTTTATAATTTTGATAAATTCTTAGCTGACCCTGTTTGGTTATTTAAAGTCTGGGAAGGTGGAATGGCCTTTCATGGTGGTCTAATGGGCGTTATGCTGGCTATTTATCTTTATGCCAAAAAAGTGGGTTGTACTTTCTTTCAGCTATTAGACTTTCTGGCGCCATTGGTGCCGATTGGCCTGGGTTTAGGTCGAATTGGTAACTTTATCGGTGCTGAGTTATGGGGCAGGGCAACAACAGCGCCTTGGGGAATGATCTTTCCAAACGACCCAGCACAGCTGGTGCGTCACCCTTCTCAGCTTTATCAGTTTGCTTTAGAAGGGGTTATTTTCTTTTGCATCTTATGGTTTTATTCAAGAAAGCCTCGGCCGGCAGCCGCAGTATCCGGTATGTTTATGATCTGCTACGGCATTTTCCGGTTTATTGTAGAATTTGTTCGTGAGCCCGATGCGCATATCGGGTTTATTGCCTGGGGATGGTTAACCAAAGGTCAGCTCTTATCTGTCCCCATGGTATTTGTAGGAATTGCATTTATTGTTTTTGCATATAAGTATAATGCTCAAAAAAATGGCAAGCTGAGCTAAATTGAACTCGATAAAGGTCGAAGAATGAAAGTCTATTTAGATTTAATGAAAGATGTATTAGAAAATGGGACAGATAAGGGGGATCGGACTGGTGTGGGAACTCGCTCGGTATTTGGTCGCCAAATGCGCTTCGACCTGAATGAAGGTTTTCCACTTGTAACAACCAAGAAAGTTCATTTAAAAAGTATTATCTATGAGTTGTTATGGTTTTTGAAAGGTAGTACGGATAATAACTGGCTTTCAGAACGCGGGGTTTCTATCTGGAACGAATGGGCAACAGAAGCCGGTGACCTTGGCCCGATCTACGGAAAACAGTGGCGTTCCTGGGAAGGTGCTGATGGACAGCTTGTCGATCAGATTGCTGAGCTAATTCAGCAGATTAAAACCAAGCCAAACTCTCGACGCTTAATTGTATCGGCATGGAATCCAAGCGAATTGCCCGATGAGGGGCAATCACCTCAGGCAAATGCTGAACAAGGTAAAATGGCGTTAGCACCTTGCCACTGCTTGTTTCAGTTCTATGTATTGGATGGTAAATTGTCGTGTCAGCTTTATCAGCGCAGTGCAGATTTATTTTTAGGTGTCCCATTCAATATCGCTAGTTATGCCTTGTTAACACATATGATTGCCCAGCAATGTGACTTAGGGGTGGGTGAGTTCGTACATACCTTTGGTGACTGCCATTTATACCAAAACCATTTAACTGATGATATTGTACTAAAGCAGTTATCGAGAACGCCGAAGCCATTAGCTACGCTCAATATTAAGCGCAAACCAGATTCAATCTTTGAGTATGAGTTTGAAGATTTCGAAGTGCTTAATTATGTGTCAGATCCAGGTATAAAGGCGCCTATTGCGATTTGATGTATTAAATTGTTCCAGACTTATGTTGATATTTGAGAGTGTAATATGATACGAGCAATGATTGTCGCCATGGCACAAAATCGGGTTATCGGTATTCATAATAAGCTGCCTTGGTATTTACCCAATGACTTGAAATACTTTAAACAGGTTACCATGGGAAAACCTATCATCATGGGGCGTAAGACCTTTGAGTCTATCGGTAAACCATTACCAGGTAGAACCAATATTGTTATTACCCGAAATACGGATTGGCGAGCAGACGGGGTAAAGGTTGTTCACTCTTTAGATGAAGCCTATGACTTAGCTGAAGCCATAGGGGTGATAGACGGCCAACGTGAACTTATGATTATTGGTGGAGATCAAATCTACCAAAGCAGTTTGCAGGAAATCGATAGAATATATTTAACTCAGGTTCATGCTTCTGTCGAAGGGGATGCTTGGTTCCCGGAAGTGGATTGGTCTCAATGGAAAGAGGTTGGCAGGGAAGACTTTCAAGCGGGTGGGCCCAACCCTTACGATTATAGTTTCGTGATATTTGATCGGCTGTAGCGTTTAAGAGTGTTTACGTATTGTATGCATAGAGGAAATATACCCGTTAGACACCAGTATATTTCCGCCTATCTGAATTGATTTATCCTGTTCAATCTAATAGTGATAAATTTCTAACGGCACCTTTGTCAGCGCTGGTGGCTAACAGTGCATAGGCTTTTAAAGCGCCTGATACTTTTCTTGGACGTTTTTCAACTGGCTTCCAGCCCTGTTTTCCTTTTGCATCCATTGCTGTGCGTCTAGCCGCCAACTCTTCGGTTGAAATATCAACATTAATACTTCGGTTTGGAATGTTAATCTTAATGGTGTCGCCCGCTTCAATTAAGCCAATTGCACCACCTGCTGCCGCTTCAGGAGAAGCATGCCCGATCGATAAACCTGATGTGCCGCCAGAGAATCGACCATCTGTTAATAATGCGCATTCTTTGCCCAAGCCTTTTGATTTTAAGTAGCTGGTTGGGTAGAGCATTTCTTGCATGCCGGGCCCACCTTTTGGCCCTTCATAGCGAATGATGACCACGTCACCAGCAACCACTTCATCGTTTAGAATACCTTTGACGGCAGACTCTTGGCTTTCGAAAATAACAGCGTTGCCGGTGAATATATGAATTGACTCATCGACCCCCGCTGTTTTAACGACACAGCCATCTTCAGCGATATTGCCATAAAGTACGGCTAAACCGCCTTCTAAGGAATAAGCATGTTCAATAGAACGGATACAACCATTGGCTCTGTCGCCATCCAGTGTAGGCCATCTTGTTGCTTGGCTAAAGGCTGTTTGAGTTGGAATACCAGCAGGGCCGGCTTTGAAAAACTCAGCGACTTCGGGGTCATTGTTTTGCATAATATCCCATTTGGCTAGCGCTTCTTTCATTGTTTTGCTGTGGACAGTAGGCAGGTCACTATGGAGTAAACCCGCGCGATCTAGTTCGCCAAGTATGGCCATAATGCCGCCAGCACGATGCACATCTTCAATATGGTATTTGGGTGAGTTTGGCGCGACTTTACACAATTGAGGAATTTTTCTACTCAGCTCATTGATCTTACTAAGGTCAAAGTCGAGTTCGGCCTCTTGTGCTGCTGCTAGTAAATGAAGAATGGTATTGGTTGAACCACCCATGGCAATGTCGAGCATGACAGCATTTTCAAATGCTTTGTGATTAGCGATTGAACGCGGTAAAACGGACTCATCATCCTGTTCATAATAGCGCCGGGTAATGTCAACGATTGTATCGGCAGCATTAAGAAATAACTTTTCTCTATCTGCATGTGTGGCTAAGGTTGTGCCGTTACCTGGAAGTGACAGGCCAATGGCTTCTGTTAAACAGTTCATGGAATTCGCGGTAAACATGCCAGAGCATGAGCCGCATGTCGGGCAAGCACTGCGTTCATATTCCGCAACGGTTTCATCGTCAGCCGAGTCATCTGCTGCAATAACCATCGCATCGACTAAATCTAACTTATTTTCTGATAGCTTGGTTTTTCCTGCTTCCATCGGGCCGCCTGACACAAAAATAACCGGGATATTTAAGCGCAAGGCGGCCATCAACATTCCTGGTGTGATTTTGTCGCAGTTTGAGATACAGACTAAGGCATCTGCACAGTGGGCATTTACCATGTACTCTACTGAATCAGCAATAATCTCTCTGGAGGGAAGGCTGTAAAGCATGCCGTCATGGCCCATCGCAATGCCATCATCGACAGCTATGGTGTTGAACTCTTTTGCAACACCACCGGCTTTTTCGATTTGGCGAGCAACCAATTGCCCCATATCTTTTAAATGGACGTGGCCTGGAACAAATTGTGTGAATGAATTTGAGATAGCGATAATGGGTTTTTCGAAGTCTTCTGTTTTCATTCCAGTTGCGCGCCACAAAGCGCGTGCTCCGGCCATATTGCGTCCATGAGTCGAGGTTTTAGAACGATAAATAGGCATGATGGGTCTCTTTTGAAAGATTTAAAATAACGTTAAACTGGGCTGAGCATAACAAAAAAAAACCATCTAGGCATTAATCTAAGCAAGCCTTTTTAGCGTATTCATAATGAACTTTTTAAACGACTGAGAATTTGCCGCTATGCTTAAGGGTGAGCTATCAATTAATTAATTTATCAGCTTAGGCTTTTTCATATGAGTTCGTCTGTTTTTCCATTAAATGCCATCGTATGTCCGAAGGGGCGAATAGCACTGCGTATTTTTGAAGCGCGTTATTTAGATATGATTCGACGGTGCTTAAAACGTGAAGAAGGCTTCGTGATTACCTTGTATATGCCAAAGGGAAAAGACGAAAGTTTATTTTACAAAACGGGTACGGAAGTCAATATTGTTGACTTTGGTGAGATGACTCAGCATGGAGTGTTAAATATTATTGTTGAAGGCATTCAGCAAGTGCAACTGACCGACGTGTCTCAACAAAATGATGGACTATGGCAAGCTGAAATAACAAGAAATACGACAGAGCAGTATCTGTCTACGCCCAATGAGTTTGATGATCTCTGTTTGGTATTAAAGGCATTAATAAAACACCCCTATGTGAAAGAACTTGATATGGATATTGATTTTGATGATGCCCGCCAAGTTAGCTGGCGCTTAACAGAGCTACTTCCTCTGGGAAATGAGCAAAAGCAGTACTTGTATGAGTTGGAGTCGGCGACACTTCGCTTAGCAAAAATAGCCGATCAACTTTCTGATATGGTTGGTTAGTCTTTTAAAGCGTTAATTTATAATCTTCATGTTCGTTAGCGATTCACTAAAAAAAAGTTGCTGATAGCCAATGGCGCAAATCATCCAAATCACGATGCCGCCAATAATAAGGTGACGATCATGAGCTTGGCTACGATTGGCCGTATTCTGAATATCTCTGCTATAAAAATAACTGTAACTAACCCGGGTTAAACTGGCAATAATCAGCCCAAGGCTAATGCCGGCAATCACATCTGTTAGCCAGTGAACACCAAGCAATACACGACTAAATGCAATTAGAATAATCGGGATTGAAAATATTAAATAAGGTTGCCATCTTTTCCTCTGACTCATTGTTTGAGCAATAAAACTGGCCGTTAAGGCAAAAAAAACAGTGGCACTACTACTGTGTCCACTTGGGTATGCGAATGATGTCGGTGGCACTAAGGTAGCATCAGGTCTGGCAATACCAAAAAACTCTTTGAGAGCGTGTGTGATGAAAGCTGTGAGCAAGCCCGCAAGCAGAATGTGTATCGCGGCATAGTAGTGTTTACGAATGACCATTAGTAGAATAAATAAAGTAAAAGATAGGTACATAAAGGCTCGATCCCCAAGCAAGGTAAGGTGCGTCGCTAGTTGAGAGATGCCGGTACCAATAGGCCCCATTCCAGTACGAATACTGATTGCTGTATTTAAGCAAAGCTGGTTCAGCTCTATCAGCAAATTTGTACTTATTGTTAAGTATGTCCAGAAGCTTAGAATGCCTAAACTAATAAATAGCAGGCTGATGGACGCAAGCGGAAATTCGAAGTGGCTATGCCTCTTTCGAAAGTGTTGATAATGAGCCTGAAGCTTTTGAAAAATAAGCCCTGAAGAGCGCCTTAATAACAAAGCATCATAGAGTGAGCTGCCGGCCTGTAAATGAATACTCAAGTAGCGGAATGAGAGAGCAATGAAAGCAAGAATGCATAGAAAAATCAGGATAATAGATAAAAAAGCATCCGGCAGTTTTAGATTGACGGCTTTACCTGTTAGATAGCCAGGCAGCAAGTAAAAGGGAGCCCAAATGAGCGCTGATATGCTATTAAAGGCGGCAAAGCGTAGTTGTGACATGCCAAACATGCCCGCTGTTAATGGCAGAATAGGTCTGATTGGGCCGATAAACCTGCCTAGCATAATACTCTTTCCGCCATGTTTATAAAAAAAGCGTTCTCCCATTTTGAGGGTTTCTGGGTAGCGAGAAAATGGCCACCATCTTGGAATGCTATCTTTAAAAAAATGACCTAAATAAAAGCTAATACCATCACCCGCAACCGCGCCAAGGAAGCCTGCGAGCAATATCGCAGTGATTGAAGAATCAAGATGGCCAGCAACGGTTGCTACCAAAAAAAGCAGTAAAACACCCGGGACAATGATGCCCGCAAGCGCTAGAGACTCTATGAGGGAAATAAGAAAAATGCCGAGTAAGAGCCAGTTAGGGTTCAGCTTAAGCCATTCTAATAAGGGTTGAAAATCCGCTTCACTCATACTCTTCCAAAATAAAAAACGCACAACAGGCTGTGGGTTTTAAAAGAAAACAAGGTTAAAAACAAGCAAATTAATAACTTACTTTGATGCCAGGTTTATTGAATATTATCGGTTTAACTTAACGTCTTACGCTGTGTAAACATACTCGGTTGTGGCCGTTTTTTTGTGCTTCTACTAAAGATAAATGCGCTTCTGCGATTAGTTTGTTGGCCGAATTATCTTGATCTGCCTCGCGCTCATTTGGGCAAAATGTGGTGCAGCCTAAGCTAACGGATATGCTATCTACATCAGGCCATTTACTGTCTTCAATGGTTCTTCGTATTCGTTCAGCTATGACTAATACGCCTTCAGCGGGCGTGCATGGAAGTAATAAATAAGCCGTCTGCTTGCCATCAAAATAGTCGCTGTCACCGGCTCGTATCATGGCTTTCAGGGTAGCAGTAAAACTGATAAGCAGTGATTGAATCGTGGGTGTATTATGTAGATTTTGCAGTTGAGGGAAGTAGTCTATTTCTAAGGAAATTAAGGATAAAGGCTTGCCCGTTCTTTCTGCTCGACATACTTCTTTTTTGAGCGTGTCTTCAAGATGTCGTTGGTTGTAGGCTCGGGTGAGCGGGTCATGAATTTCGAGTTCAACAAGCGTTCTATTGCGTTTTTGATGAAGTTGCGAGTAAGTGCTGGCTAAGGCCATAAATACAAGGAAAGTACTGGCAAATACGAGTGCAGAATAGAGTGTTAAGCTCAGCAATATTGAGAATGAAAAGAGGCATAAAACGCTTAAATTAATGATACTGGCTAAACGGTGAGATAACGCAATATACGCGAGTAAACTCAGTGGAAATACCCAGTGCTTAATTTCATTGGGGTATTTAAAGCTCAAAATAAAAAAGCAAAAAATAGCGGTGACGCTGATCGCTAAGCTTGCTTGTTTCAAGTATTTAGATTCAGGCGCGAAACGGGCATAAATACTCACACCCAAGTATAAACTGGCAATAAACCAAGCGGTGTAGACTAAATCGTAAAGGCCAAAGCGAAAATTCTGAATACCCAAAATAGCTAAAGTGATCGCACTGAGTAAAAATAATAAGCTCACGAGTCGAGTTTGCAGTTGGTTTTCAGCAAGCATTATGTATCATCCTCATCAGAAATTGGCTTAATGTCATCGCTTGGCTCAGTTTCATCATTCGGGCCAATGTCATGAGACTCTCTGAATACAAAGGTTCTATTGTGGCTAACAGATTGAGTTTGCTTCAAGGCTTGTGAAGCGCGTTCAATAATAGATTGGCTATCATCACCGATATTTAAGCCAGATATGCCGGTGCTAACGGTAATTTCCTCTTCATCGAGTTTGATCTCTTTACGGATTTTGATGCGTAGAGCATTGGCTATTTTAACAGCCTGTGAAGAGCTGGTATGTGGCAGTACAATTAAAAATTCATGAGGCTCCCATAAGTAATAACTATCAAAAAGCCTCAGATTATTGTGAAGAAGTTTCCCTAGCAGGATGATGGCGCTATCTTGTTGTTTGGGTGAAAGTCTCGATAAACAATTCTGGTCAACCCCCAAAGCAAGCAGGGATAACTCGCAGCCCTCACGCTCACTTCGCTGTATCTCTTTGGTTAAATCATGACCGAGATGCTCTTTTGTTGCTGCTTTGGTTAAATTGTCAGTTCTTCGTAAGGGTTTTAATTGCTTTCGTCGTAATTCTCGTAAGTAAACTAAGCTACAGGCCATACTTAGGTAGAGATAATAATTTAATATGGCTTGAATATTCTCAAAAATATTGCCAAAAAGATTCAATTCAATCGTGGCTAAAATAGAAAAAACTGTGATCAGTACCAGGGCAGGTTTAAAGTCATAAAAAAAGAAAATCAGCATGGGGATAAAGTAAAGCCAGGTGCTGGTATATTCTGGAGAGAGGCTTAAACCAATTAGCCCGAGTAAGCCTAATGCTAAAGAGGAATACTTAAAACCTGAAAAGCCATTTTCCAGTTGTTTAGTGTTTTTATTTCTTAATAGATTGACTGACAGCAAAATACAAAGTGCCGCCGCTAATAAAGCAGGGATAAAGCTACCGGTAAGCAAGCTATAAAGAGCCAAAAAGCCAGAGCTTACACAGGCTAAAAAATACGGTTTAGTTTCTATTAGTAGTTGATGATCTATTTGGGACATAATCTAAGTCGCTTATTGTTTTAGTAAGACTTGGTATTCGATAAATAATAAAAGCATGCTTGCTGTATAAGGGTTACACGCATATTTAATTCTCTGTGAAATCTTTGGGTACTTTGCCCTGCAAGTAATAAGCAAATGCAATAATTTCAGCAATGACACGATACAGCATTTCAGGGATTTCTTCGCCTAACTCTAGTTTAGACAAAATGTTCACTAATTCACTATTTTCGTAAATTGGAATGTTGTGCTCTTTTGCTATATTGATAATTTGTTCCGCTAAATCGGCTTGTCCTTTTGCTGTTAGTGTCGGTGCTGATATCTCATCATACTTAAGTGCGATTGCTTGGTTAGGTGAAACGCTGTTCATGCTTTTGTATCCACAAGGTGTCTGTCTAGTTGGGTCTGCTTAGATGAAGGCTGACCTTTCTGACAAAGTATATCGTTTACATTTAAACCTATATTTTCAAGTTGGCTTTTAAAATAACCAGACTCTTTTTCGAGCAATGCCAAAGTGCTTTGCTGGTCAGCCCATAGTACCGGTGAGATTGTATTGTTCGATAGGGTCACCTGAACGTAAACAGGGCCTAAAGATGCTAAGTCGAAAGATAACAGAAGCTTCCATTGTAGTTCATTTTCACCTGCATCATGTTCATTCATGGACTCCTTTTGTTCTTTATCGAGCCGGAAATTAAATGTTTGAATCGTTTGATTTGGGTTGAATAAGGGGAGCTCGAAAAACCATGTTTGTTGAAGAGCGCTTTCAGCGCCGCTGTTAGACTGCATTAAACTATTGAGTTGATTGAATTGCAATTTATGAATCATACCTGCCAGTAGTTTTAATAGCTGGCCTGTTGAAAGTTCTTGTGAGTCAAATAACGCTTTTGATTGATTAATGCGTGTGCTGGGTAGCATTGGAAAAGTAAACGGCGAAACTAAAAGGCTATCGGGGGTTCGGCCCAGAAATAAATTTTTTACTTCTGACGCGGAAAGTTCAGTGGCTAGCTGTTTGTTCAGTAATGCTGATGCAGACAGTAAGCTTGCTTTCAAGTCATTGATTTGCAAGCCTGCTTCGCTGGCCGGTTTGTTTGTATTTTGTTTAGCTAATGTGCTCGACGCAAGTTGCAGCAGGGCTTCAATCGTTTGTTGTATTTTGTCGCGAGTTGAATTTATCGATTGCGGTAATTGAGATTGCAGGGTCTTGGATTGATTGAGTGCCTGGTTTAAATGCTTAAGCTGATTATTGAATGCATTCAGAAATTCTGGTTTAGATAAAAGGTTCTTCTCAAAGAATAGCCCTGAATCAATTAAACTTTGTTTCAGGTAGTTACCAGAGAGTGGAGTTGACGAAACGGGCGTCTGTTGTGTTTGAACAATCTCATTGAGTTTAGGTAACTTATCTAAAATAATTTGCTTGATTGATGTGATTAGCTTTGGGTCGATACTTGAAGATTGAGGCTCATTAGTTGTTTGCGAACTAGTCGTGAGTCTTGATGCCAGCAAGCTAAGTTGATCAAAGCCTTGCTGTAAGGGGAGTTGTTTGTCGAGAGTTATATTGATCGCCTGCAGTAAAGGCTTGATGAGCGTTTTTTCTAGTCGTGTGCTGCTTGGTAAGGAATCTATTTTAATGTCTGCTTCTGGTGTTTGAGTAGCGCTTAAGAGTTGAGCAAGCTTGGTCGAGTTTGCTGTTGTTGGTCTAGTGGTAACTAATTGTGCCATTAAGCTGGGTTTTTCAAGTGTACTTGATGGGTCGAGTTTTAATAAAAGTTTTTGGCCATTTTCCAAGGTTTTGTCAGAGCTAATAATAATTGTCTGGCCTTTAACGAGAACTAACCACTCTTTATTATTTTCTGGTGCTGGTGCTGGTGCTGGTGCTGATTGATTGCTGCCGGGTACAGTAGTCGCTTGTTTTGCATCGATAACGGTGCCAGAGTAAACTTTTCCTGCCTCAAGCTTTAAATCCTGAATCGTTGAAATAGAAGCCTGCTGACGATTAGCTTCGTTAGTCTGGGGTGTAAGGCGATTGCTGGAATTGATAGGGTGTTTAGATATATCCATCGCTTTAAACTTGTCTCAGGATGATGACCGACTTCAAACTTCCTTGATTGAGCGCAGAATTATGTGAACAGGCTCCCAATCAAGAAGCTAATAGATTATTTCATAGACTATCCCAGATATAATCTCTAGGCAAAATATTAGAATGTTTTAGGGAAATAGCACAATAAATAAGGTTGTTGATGTGATGAATAAGTTACTTGTTCAGTGGGTTCTTGTTATTTCGAGTATCATCCTCGTTACGGGGTGTACTAGCGGAGGCTCTAATCCCAGTGAGGAAGAAAAGGATGCGCGCTTTGCTCCCTTGCCTTCAGGTTTGCCGGTTTTTGCCGAAATAAATGAACCTTACTTGAATAAATCTTCTGATAAAGACAGCGACGCCCTTTCCCTGTTCAGCTATAAAACGCAAGCGTCTGCGTTAGAAAATGCGACGCAAACAGAAATTTTTAGTGCCTCAACAGATATCATTGTCTCGCTTAATACGGTTGAAGATCAAACCGGCAGAACTGAATTTACCTTACTCGTTAAGAACGACAGTGTTTATCTGGTCAATCATCTGAATAATGAAATTCGTTTGTTAAATCATTTTATCAACACGGTGTGTGAATTAATCCCGAGAGATATCGTCTCTGTTAACGATTCAGGACCCGAAAAAATCTTGACCGTTCTGCATGATGAATTAGTGTATGTGATGACCGCTGAGCCAGGTTCATTAACTGATGATTGTTTATCAGATAGTAAAAAGCGTTTTTATGAGCTTCCTTTAGATTATCAACTCGATCCAAGTCTTGATGGAAATGGTGAGTTAACTAGTCTATCCCTGGTCAAAGAATCTAAAGCACGTGCTCAATTAATATTTGGTTGGGTGCCAGATCCATTAAATCCTAATCAAGAGGTGATGGATTATGGTTATTTGGGGTATGCCGTTGAAGAGCAAGAGCTCAGTTTATTTGATCAAAATGGTGAATATGTTTGGACGCAAGATAGAACAATACAAGAATTTGAACAAGTTGCTATTGCCGCAGAGACCTTAAGTGATAACTATATTTTCCACATTCAAGCGTTAGAGAATCAGCAATATTTAATCCAGTTAGGCTTAGATGTCTTTGTTGTCGATGGTGGGGTCGATCTGTTATCAAAAGACTTTGATGAAACGGAGACTGTTCTAAATGATAAAGTAATGAGTGTTGATATGAGAGTCAAATCAGACTCAGCAGACGAAGGTGTCTCATATGCTGTGCCTGTAAAAGCATTTTACGATACAGATGATCTTTTGCTTGTAGATAATGCCATGATATACCGTTTAGCTTATCAAGATAGCATACCAGCGCGAAATCCAACAATAACAACGCGGATTGTTGGACAAAACCGATTTACTATTGAGAATAAAGAGTATTTATCAAACGCTGGCTTTTCACAGTTTGACTTAGAACCTTGTGACCCAAGCGACCTTGATTGCACTGAAGCCCATGATGTTGAAGCACAGTCATGGCAGTTCCTGACGCGATGCGAAACACAATTCGGCTGCATCATTTCAGCTAATACAGCGGATGTTTGTGAAACCAGGGAAGAAAATTTACAAACAGATTCTGAAGCGCCGCTTTGTACGCCAAGCAATTACGAGCATTTGGCTGAGTTGAATAAACCTGAAAATGATGCTGAACTATTAGCTCATATGCAGTACGCCAAAGATTATACACGCCATATTGAGTATATCTTACAAAATAATCGCTTGTTTATGACCGTGCAAATGAATGAAAAAGATATCTTCCTGGCTTACGATTTTAATCAGGATTTTAGTGCCGCTAAGTCACTCCGTGAACAGGTTCTGTTTGGTGAACGGGCAGTATTAACAGGAATGGATGCTTATTTCTCAAATAACAATTTATTTTTAACCGCTCTACAAAAAGGCGCTTTACGTAGTAATGAGTGTTACAAAAATGGTCAAAAGCTTCCTTGTGATTTAAGTGAATTAAATGAATCAGGTGGCACGAATTCTTGTACCGGAGAAGACATTGAAAGCAAGTTGTGCACCAATCAGTTTAACGAATACGAATCGAAAGCAATATTTTGTACTGCAAATCAAATAGCAGACTTGAGCTGCTCTGATGCCGCTCTAAATCAGCTGGATAGCTTGACAATAGAAAATTCTGATGAAGATGCTAAATGGTTGCCGTTATATGATTATGTAACTAAGGCGCAATTAATATATTTACTAGTCGGTGATCATACGCTCGCTTTGGAGTCAGGTAATCTCGATGAAGGTAAATTATATGCCCCTTCGCTTTATAGTGTTGATCCATCGACAGGTCAAAAAAATACCCGGTTAGCGAGTATGTCTGGTTCTGTTGAGCAAGTTGTAGGAGGCTGGTTAGCGAAGGATATAAGTCTCGGTGTGGCAGAAGTTTTTGGAAGAATTAATGTCATTACTGAAGAAATAAGTCAAGACTCGGTTTCAAATAGTAGCCCTCAAAGTAAATTATCAACCTACATGCTAGAGCAAACTTTCGAGAATAGTATCTCTACCGAGCCAGATGCAATTAAAGTGCCTAAAGTCGCTGAGAGACTGTTCGATAGATTTTAGTTGCAGAAAGTGAGCACTAAACCGACATCAAAGGTATTTGTGTGAAAACAACAGCAGGTTATCTTATTGCACTTATCTTGGGGCTGCTAGTAGGTTGGCTTGCTCAGCAGTTTTGGCTTAGCAAGCAGGGCTTAGCGCCATCGCAAACGTCTTCTCATGCTATCTCTAGGCAGCAGCAACGGCTGATTAACTTGCAGCAGCAAGCTTTAATAGAATCAGACCTGTCTGTTGTCGCACCTTTAGAGTCCTTATCTATAGGCTTTTCAAATGCGATACGTCAAAAAAACCTCGACTTAGCACTTGAGCGATTTTCTCAATTGGAAGAGCCTTCTTTGGAAAAGGTTTTGTTAATCGCTGAACTTGCTTACGAGTTGGGTGACTACGAGCTACTTTTTTCGACATTATATGAATTCAGATACGGGCTAGACTTCAAGTCAGAGCAGCGTTTGTTAGCGGAAATTGATGTGTTGGTTGAAAAAGTCGACAAAGCATTAGGCGAAAACCGTCAATATGACGAATTGGTGAATATATATCGATTATTGATCTCTCTTGGTGCTGATAACACTTTGTTTTACCTTCGTTTAAGCTATTGGCAGCTTCAAGCCGGTAAGCCTTTTGCCGCATCACAAAGTCTTATCGGTGCAAGAAATGATATACAGATTGAAGCAGAAGTGAATAAACTTCAGACCGCAATCGATTTATATGAGGAGTATGGCGCTCATATTGATGTACCTTTAAGGGTTGTTGGCGAGCATTATTTAGTACCGGTCACCTTAGATAATAATGACACGTTAGAGCTTATGCTCGATACGGGTGCTTCTAAGACGGTGATAAAGCGCGGCATCATAGAAAATAGTCAACCTGCTGTGATGGAGGATATATTAGAACTCTTGATGAATACCGCAAATGGTCAGGCGACGGGCTACCGTGCAAACATACCTAATGTCAGTATTGGTAATTTAAACCTTCGCTCACTGGATGTTGTTTTAATGGAATTACCAAATTTTGAATATGATGGTTTATTAGGCATGAATGTTTTAAATCAGTTTGATTTTAATCTTGATCAAGACAAGGCTGTACTCAAGCTGCTCCCCAAAAAACCAAGTTTGAGTGTCTCACCCTAAAGCTTATTTATCGAGTTTACCTGTCTAATTTAAGGTCCAGATAACCTCTTTGAATACTTGTTTCAAAGGCTTGGGCTGACTCTGCAAGTTCAATAAATCTGAGTCTTAAGGTTTTCAGTTTTTTTAGCTCATCTCCAGATGGATAGTTTTCGCTATTGAAGTACTGTTTGCCTAATTCGTAGCTGTACTTTAAATAAGCTGCCCGGCTTCGTGCGACTAACTCCACCATTGGTTTAAGGTCGTTCACGCTTAATTCTTCAATTTCAGGGTTAATGATTTCTTTGTTAGCCGTTTTGAAAAGCTGCTGGTAATTCATCAACATACGATTGATATCTTTTTCATCCATAATAAGCTTCTCCTAAGAAATATGGTTTTAATTTAAATATATCCCATAATCAAGCATAGAACCGTAGTTTGTCTAAGCAAGTTTATTTATATAAACAGGCCTAAAATTAATACTTTATTTCGATGGAGCCTTAATTTTCACAAGCAATAAACGTAAACTTTGC